>JBCDIB010000097.1:0-7849 GCA_038749385.1 Pseudomonadota bacterium
GATGTTGTTGGCCACAGCTTCGCAGGCGGCGTTGGAAATATCATCCACCGGCAACAGCAGCACGTGGTTGCGAACGCCCACCCGGCCATTTTCACGCCGGTAGCCGTGGAACGTCATGTTCGAATATTTGGAAGCAGACATATCAGACCTACCAGCGCTTGGTTTTGAGGTTATGCGTGTGGACGTGCTCGCCTTTGGCAACGTCAGCGATGAATTTGCCGATGTCTTCACCATACTTCATGGCGGTGTCGCCAGCCTTCAGGTCGGTCAGCGCCACTTTGTGGCCGATGGGCACATCGTGCTTGGTTTCCATCTGGAAGGATGAATTGTCATGGGTGACAACACAGAGCATGTCGGTGCCAGCGGTCAGGCCTTCGACCACAACGACGCCAACATTGTCAGCCTCTTCATGGACCAAGAGTTGCGGTATAGACGATGAAGCCACGGTTTTCCCTCGCGTAGATTAAGCTGCCCTATCAATAGGACCCGAAGCGGGCAGCCGTCCATCTGCCTGTGCAAATAAGTGGCGCTACAAGTCTCAATTATGAGCAAAATTCCAGTGTTCAGCGCCGCCTCAAGTTATGGGGGCGATGGTCTGAACGATCAGCAGCCAAACCAGAACAGAGCCCGCCGAAATGGCAGTGCCGATGGTCATGGCGTTTGATGCCAACCCCTGCCCTGTCCCAAAATGAGTGGCGATGAGATATGGGTTCGCGCCGGACGGAAGCGCGGCGGAGGCAACGGCAACCTGCAGCGCAAGGGGAGGCAAGCCCACAAACAAACCGGCACCCAAAACCACAGTGGGCATGAAGAACAATTTCACAGATGCGGTCGCCAGCGCCTGACGAAAGTTGGAACGGAATCCGAATTGAATCAGCGCCAACCCGATTGCGAATAGGGCGACAGGGCCTGCAACCGAGGCAATCTGCGCCGTCAACTTATCCGCCAGCCCGGGCAACGGCAGGCCGCTGAAACGCCATGCCCAACCGGCGAGAATGCCCACCACAATGGGGTTGGAAAACAGATTGGCCACAAAGCGTTGCGCCACCGCCACGAACTCGACAGAGCCGGTCTGCACGCCATCAGCCCGCACGCCCCATTCAAACAACACCACTGTGGTGCCCATCATCACGAGCAGATGAATAGAAATTATCAGGGAGAGGATTTCAAAACCTTCCTGACCAAACACGCCGAGAATAAGCGGTATTCCAATCAGCACGAGGTTTGAGAAAGACGCTGCCAGGCCCGCTACCACGCCCGCCCGGGCATCACGACCAAACACCCGGCGCATGACGATGTGGCCTAACGCCCAGGTGGAAAACACACCGGCAAAATATGCGCCCCACAACGACCAAGGCACGCCCAGCGCGAAATCCGCAGAAATCATAGTGCGGAACAGAAGAGTCGGGACCGCGATGGTGAAGACAAACTTCGACAATTGCGTCCCGGTTTCCACCGGTAGCACTTTGAGAATGCCGGACAGATAGCCCAGGGCGACAATGCCAAAGACCAGAACGATCGTTTCGATTAATTCAAACAATGGAGCGTCAGCTGAACAGCGGGTCGCTAGTTAGGTCCACCGGCATGCCGGTGCGGGCGCTTTCTTCGGCGGCCAGTCCAATGACGACGGCTTTCATACCATCTTCCAAGGTCACCTCTACGTCGCTGGGAGCGTGTTTGCCACGTTTGCGCACGACCACGGCGAATTTTTCGTGCTGATAGAAGGTTGACCCATGGTGATCGCCCGCTGCCAGCACCTTCTCATCGACATGCACCACTTCCCGGCGCTCGATCTTTGAAGCTCGCGGCGACACGGCAAATTCCGCAAACCGCTCCTGACCATGGGGGCTGAACCGCGCAGGGCCGGGAATGAACGCATCAAGGCGAGCCAAATCACCGGTGGCCGATATAGTCTCTTGCCAGTACGCGCCCTCGGCAAACATACACAAATCCAGCATGGCGCGGGTGCCATTGGCAAAATCGATGATTACAAAACCATTGTCTATGATGTCAGGCTTTGCCCCGTCGTAATTTTCGTCCCGGAAGTTCACGTCCATGGAGCCCGAGCAATAAACTCGGGTCGGCTCACTACCGCTGAGCAGGCGATAGAGATCGAAGAAATGGCAACATTTCTCGACCATTGTGCCGCCGGTATTGACGTTGAAGCGGTTCCAGTCATCGACTTTTTTTAGAAACGGAAATCGGTGCTCGCGGATGGCCATCATCTTCAGTTCGCCCGCCGTGCCTGCCGCAAGTTCTTTGAGCAAACGCTGCACCGGCGGCATGTAACGATATTCCATTGCCACCCACACGGCGGATTCACGCTTAGCGGCCAGCTGCAATATTTCGGTGCAATCATCCCGCGTGGTGCAAATTGGCTTCTCCACAAGCACCGGAAGATCGGTAGCCAATACATCGCGCATCACGTCCACATGGGTGTGGTTCGGGCTGGCAATCACCACGGCATCGCAGGTGCCGGAGGCCAGCAATTCGCGGTGGTCGGTAAATTGCGCGGGGCGATTGCCGGCGGTCATAAATGCATCTCCGCGTACCGCGGCATTGGGGTCGGACAGGGCAGCAATTTCGCAGCCAGGCAGCAGCTTTATGTTGCGAATGTGCTCGCGCCCCATCATGCCAGCGCCAATGATGCCGTAACGGATCGTTTCTTTCGTCATATTAAAGTTCCACAAGCGGCAGTTTCAGTGCGGCGGCAAGGCCGAAGATCTCATCACTCCAGTCGCCATAGACCAGCGCCATATGGTGTTCCAGCCCGGCATCCATGACGTTGGTCAAAAGGCGCTCGGCGCTGCCTTCGATTTGGAATACGCCGGACGTACCGGTGAAGGTCATGGCTCGGTCTACCATCTCCCCACGGGTCATGATGATGCACGGTTCACCGCGCGCTTGGCTGACCCGCATAAATGTCACTGGACCAGGCTTAAGCGTGAACTCGTAAAGCAGCGGCATTTTGCGATTGGTATGGATTGTTGCAGTGGCAGTGGAAGCTTCGGACCGCATAGAGATCGGGGCTTGCCCACAGTGCCAGACCACCGCCGTGTCATCGGCGGGGTCGATGTCCACCAAATCCACCAAAAAGGTTGCAGTGCCTGTCAATTCTTGAAGGTAAAGCTGAGTGAGCGCGCCATAGACGTCTGCCTCACAGGCACAGGGCACCCGCGCTTCACCCATCATGGAGACCGGGCCACACACCGCGCCGCCATATTCCGTGAACGTTTCAGGCCAGCACCTAATTGCGAAGGCATCGGCTTTGCGGTCTGCCTTCAACTTGTCGAGGGCGACTTTCAGCCGTAGCGAGCGGTCCAATTGTTTCGCGTCAACCTCGTCAAGACCGTCGATGTGACTTTCGGCCAGTGCACGAACACTGGACACGTCTGCATCGCTGCTCGCTTTTGCTTCCGTGAACAGTGTGTCCAGTTCCAGCGCTTCAACTTCAACCCCTGCAAGCGCCTGTAGCGCGTCGTCGTCGTAAGCGCAGGTGTCAAAACCGTCCGGGTGCGGGCCCAGGCGCGCTATGCGGCTGCCTTGCACAGCCCGCGCGGTGCGCGTCGCTTCGACCGTTGAAGCTCTCGGGGTCGCGCGCCCAATGGCGGCGGTGCGGCGCCCACCAGCAAGTAGTTCAGCCAAGGGGGCGGCAGCGGCATCATTCGGGTCGGCGTAAAGATAGCCCAACTCCACCCCAGTTTTTGTCAGCGCATGGGTGGCGAGGTTAAGGCCGCAGAATGAATTTAGACGCAGGCGACCACCCTGCCGCGGTTCACGCACCGACCAGATGGCCAGCGGCGCGTTCACACGATTGGCAATCTCCACCGCCATGCCCGCATCGGTGAAGGTCACCTGAAGAATGAGCACCAGATCAATGTCAGCGGGTAGTGACTCCAGCGCGGCACGGGTGGCGTCTGCGTCGAACAGCAGTTCACGACTGCCCACCAATCGCACATCGCTGGCATCCAGCATGGCTAACATGGCTGCCAGTTTTTCGTTGGCAAAATCCACATCGAAGGTCGGGCGGCCAAGTGGCAATACCGCGACAGTTGGATGCTCTTTCATATCGGCGCTGACCCCTTACATTCCGTGTGCACGACAACGCCTGACAGGATGCAATATGGCTACCCCCATCACACGTCGAAACATGCTCGCCCTTGGCTTATGCGCCGGTTTGGCACCGTTGACTATAGGCTCTGGCACTATGGGGTTTGGAAGCCAAGCACGCGCCACCGAAGCCCTTTGGCGAAAATTGCGCGACGGGGGCTATACGATCCTGCTGCGCCACGCCAATGCACCGGGCACGGGCGACCCGCGCAACTTTGAATTGGGCAACTGCGCCACCCAGCGAAACCTGGATTCGCGGGGACGATTGGATGCGCGGCGCATCGGGGCGCAATTTGCCGCTAGAGGAACGGTGATCACGGAAGTGCTGACCAGCGAATGGTGCCGCTGCCAGGACACGGCGGAACTTGCGTTCGAAGGCAACGACATCGAAGCGTTCCCGCCCATCAATTCGTTTTTTCGCACGCCGGAAACCGAAGTTGAGCAGACTGCAGCCACGCTGGAGCGGATCTATAATTTCAGTGGCATCGGCAATCAGGTGATGGTGACCCATCAGGTGAACATTACGGCCCTGACCGGTGAGCGCCCTCGTCAGGGGGACGCTATCGTAGTGCGCCCGAACGTCACTTTTGACGCAATTGAGCGGGTCGGGCGGCTGACGTTCTAGGTTACAGGTTCTTAGCTGCCAAAGCCGGTGTGGCTGAGGCGGAAACCTGCTGTCTCTGACATGAAGTGCCCGCCGCCCGCGCCGTAGGCCGGATGCTTATTCCACGGTGTGGCGTTGGCGTCTGTCAGCGTGTTCAAATCCTTCATGTAAGGCACTGAATCACACCTGAGCCCGGCGCGGATCGCATCCCAATCCGGAAAGTGCTTGAACGCGTCCAGCCATATGGCACGGCCTGCCAAATAGCCCGATGCGCCTGCTTTGTAGGCGTGCTCCAGCACCTTGCGAAACTGGGGTTTGCCGGCGCCCGCCGACAACATGACCCAAGGACGGCCGGCCAGCTTGCCCATCTCATCAAAGATGGCCTGAACTTCGGCAGCTCCATCGCCCTCCACACCCGGTACATCACCCGCATTGACCGGGCTTTCGAGTTTGAAAACATCAACGCCATAATCGGGCTTGGCAAATTCCTCTACCGACTTCAGCACATGGTCAGCCTTCTTGCCCTGCATTTCGATGTAATCGGTCGTCTGGTGGGCATCGGCGGCTAATGGATAGACCAGCAATTCAAAGAGGAAGGGGATGTCATATTTGGCGCAGGCTTCGCCTATGCGCTTCGTGAAATCCTGCTGCTTCCGGTTCACCGCTGCGCTGGCGTCCGGGCGGTACCATGCCAGCACCTTCACGGCGTCACCGCCCATGCGCTTGATTTTTTCGACAGACCAATTGTCGATCTCAGCGGAGATACGACCCTCGTCAGTTTCCTCAAACAGGCTGTCTTCCAGCGTGACGATCAGACCCTTTTTGGGGTCAAACACTTCGATGGCATTGGGCACGGCATAATGAGGATCCAGAAGCATGGCCGTGCTTTCGCCCTGCAACTCCTCCACCAGCATTTTCTTGAAATCCGCGACGTCTTGCCATGGCGCTTTGGCCTGATTGTAATGCTCGGCAATCGGGTTTTTGATCGGTGGGCGCTGGTCTACGGCGGTCATTTTGAACAGACCGTTTTCGTCGGCCATACGGCGCAGACCAAAATATTTGCCAGCACTGATACGTGTTAAGTCAGCCATATTAGCACGCCTCCAAATTCCAATTTCCGAGTTCGGTGGCACTGGGGTACGAGGCTCGGCCACCGGCGCGGGTGCATTTCAGTGATGCCGCGCGATTCGCATAAACCATGGCTTGCCCCTCCCCGTCGCCCCGCGCAAGGGCAAGGGCAAAGGCCCCGTGCCAAACATCGCCTGCGCCAAGGGTTTCCACAGCGTGGACCGATATTGATGGCACGTGACCAGGCTGTGACGCATCGGCGCTTTCATCCATCCAATAGGTGCCGTGGGGCCCTTTGGTAACGGCCACGAAACCCCCGCACCGATGTTGAGCGTCTGCCAAATCTCCACCTGTGAAATCCCGTAATCCCTGTTCGGAAAATGCGCAATGTGTGGCGGTGCGCAGAGCGCTCTCGCACCCTTCTATGGGCTGTTCGCCATCTATAATGCCCGCCACACCGGCACGGGCGGCAAGTTCCATGGCAGCCAATGCGCCCTCGGGCCAGCGCGTATCAGTCAGCACCGCGCCAACGCCATCCATGGGAATATCCAAAACCCAATCCGCGTCAGTGGGGAGGGTTGCGTCACGAAAATTGACGATTTGGCGCTCTCCGGCGGCATCCACCAACACGGACGAGAAGCTGCCGCGACATCCGTTGAAGCGTCTCACATGGGTTGCATCGATATTGTCCTGCGCCAAACTGGCGAGGACCAGATCTGCCACCATGTCGTCGCCCGTGCGAGCCGCCAGCCTGGCCGCGCCGCCAAGTTTCGCCACCGCAGCTGCAGCATTGGCGGCGTTGCCTCCGCCAGTCACCAGCCCGTTCTGTGCGCGGTATTTCTCAGGCTGTGTGGGGAAGGTGTCGACCGTGAGTAAAAAGTCCACCACCGCCACGCCAACGTGCAAAATCACTGCCATGGATTCAATCAACCGGCAGGCCGCTGGGTACGGATTCGGGCTTGCCCAAACGGCCCTTAGCGCCTTGTTGATCGGTGAGTGTGTTCAAGAAAGCGACCAATGCCTGAACATCATCATCCGACAAGGCGACAGGCTCAATGGAAATGGCTGCAGACAGGCGCGCCATCTCACGGTCGTTATCCAGCACGTCAAAATCAGCGCGCACGAGGCCATTCACTTCCGGCAACGACACCTCATCATCCGTCCATGCCGCAAGTGAGGTCTGCGGTGCAGCATGGTGGCGTATAATGCCTTCGAGTGTGCGATAAGCACCATTGTGCCCATAAGGCCCTGTCAGCGCGACGTTACGCAGGCTTGGGGTGCGGAAGGCATACGCATCGGCAAGATCGTTGGTGAAACGCATGCGGCCGACGTCGCGGGTGACCTGCTCAAATTTACGCTGCGCACCTGGCCCCACCGGGGGCAAACCCAGGGTGTGGAACTGCTGGTCGGTGAACAGCGCGCCGCTGTGGCAGGCGGAGCAGTTGGCGCGCCCGAAGAACAGATCGCGTCCGGTGGTGGCAATTGGGCTTAGTTCATCGCGGTCAAAGGGTGCGGCCACTGCCCGCCATTCGCCGTTGAGAAAGTCACCAATGGCATTAGCCAGATGCACATAGGTAAGCTCTTTGGCGGGCAAGTCCGGATAGGCGGCGGCTATAAGCGGCGCATAAGCGTCAATGCTTTTAACGCGCGTCGTCAGCAACCTCCAAACCTCGCCCATCTCGCCATCCGTCATATCGTCCAGGCTGGCGGCGGCGATCTCGTTTTCTTCGGGGTCACCCGCCATCTCCGTGAAGGACGTCACGGGGAACATGGCCTGGGCGGCGGCGAGGCTTGTCAGGCCCTGGGGCAAATCATCCGTGGCGGGAGACACAAAGCCATTGCCGTAAAAATCGTCAATCTCCAGCCGTCCATCATGGAACAGGCGCTCGATGCCCTTGGCCCCGAGGTTGAACAGGCTTGGTGCGCTACGGGGAACGCGAGCCATGTGCAGCCCCGGGCCAAACTTTCGCTTGCTGCCCAAACCTTCACCCCCTTCGCCCACGCCCAGCGCCTGGCCGTCGGCACTGGCGAGATCATGATTGTGGCAGGTGCCGCAGGAAATATTCC
>JBCDIB010000098.1:0-7840 GCA_038749385.1 Pseudomonadota bacterium
GTAGGGAATATTCTGCATGGACCGCATTCGTATCATCGGCCAAACCGGACCGCTGCAGGGCACAATACCCATTTCCGGCGCAAAGAATGCGGCACTGCCACTGATGATCGCCAGCCTGCTGACCGACGAAACGCTGACGCTCGAAAACGTGCCACGACTTGCCGATGTTGAAAGCCTTATTCGTATTCTGTCCAACCATGGCGTGGACTATGCGGTGCAGGGCAAGCGCAGCGGCCAGTCGACCCTGACGGGCCAGACTATCAACTTCACAGCCGCCAGCATTGTGGACACGCGGGCCCCCTATGAGTTGGTGTCAAAAATGAGAGCCAGCTTCTGGGTCATCGGCCCGCTTCTGGCTCGGGCCGGCGAGTGTCAAGTGTCTTTGCCGGGCGGCTGCGCCATCGGCACGCGGCCTGTCGATCTGTTCCTTGAGGTCCTTGAAGCGCTTGGAGCTGAGATTGAAGTGACCGCAGGCTATGTGAACGCAAATGCCAAGGGCGGCTTGAAAGGTGCAACATACCGGTTCCCCAAAGTGTCCGTGGGCGCCACCCATGTGGCGCTGATGGCGGCGAGCCTCGCTAAAGGCACCACCGTGCTGGAAAACGTGGCCATGGAGCCGGAAGTGGTGAATTTAGCCGAATGCCTGAACGCCATGGGCGCAAAAATCAGCGGCATCGGCACCAGCACCGTGACCATCAAAGGCGTCGACCGTCTGCATGGTGCACGCCATAGAGTGGTGGCTGACCGCATTGAGACCGGCACCTATGCCATGGCGGTGGCGATGGCCGGCGGCGATGTGCTGCTGGAAAATACCGAGAGCGCACTGCTGCAAAAGGCGATCGATACCATGGCTCTGACCGGCGTGGACGTGGCCGACGAAGGCACCGGGCTGCGGGTGAAACGCAATGGCTCCGGCATCCGCGCCGCCGATATGACGACAGCCCCCTTCCCCGGTTTCCCCACGGATTTGCAGGCGCAGTTCATGGGGCTGATGACGATGGCCCATGGTACATCCCGCATTACAGAAACCATCTTCGAGAACCGTTTCATGCACGTGCAGGAACTCGCGCGACTGGGGGCCGACATTACCCTTGATGGCCAGACCGCCACCGTCAACGGCGTGACCAAGCTAACCGGCGCACCTGTTATGGCCACAGACCTGCGTGCATCTGTGAGCCTCGTCATTGCAGCTCTGGTGGCCGAAGGTGAAACTACTGTGAGCCGGGTCTATCACCTCGACCGTGGCTTCGAGCGGTTGGAAGACAAATTAACGGCTTGCGGCGCGCAGATCGAACGCATTTCGAGCTAGAAAATGGACGAACTCAAACATGCCAAGATGGCGCGGCTTATCGCCATGGATAGCGAAGATCTGACGGTGGTCTCCGCCCATGTGCAAGACGCTGTGACACAGGCTGCACGATTTGAATATGACAGGAAAGCCAAGACATTCGCTTTCGATATGAACCGCTTTGTCTGGGAGCAGGCTGCGCCGAAAAGCTGGTGGCCCTTTGGCAAACAAAAGGAAGACGAGCGGCGAAATGCTATCCTGCATTTTGCCCGAGTGCTGGCTGTTGAAACACAGGGGCTTACGATCGGTTCCACGGACACACTGTCCCTGCTGGCAGTCAGTTTCATGCCCGGTGACGACCCATCAGGCACAGTCGAGCTTACGTTTGCGGGCGACGCAGCTGTGCGCCTTCAAGTGGAATGTGTGGAGGCAATGCTGACAGATATGGGTGGTGCATGGGCCGCAGTTGCGCGGCCGTCGCACGGGTTGTAACACCAGCCGCAGAGCGCAAATTCTGCTTTGCCGAGCCATCTGGAGCCCGTTTTGCCCACACGTCTAAGCCTTTCCGACACGGATTTTGACCCACGCTTCGCTGCACTTCTCGCAGGCAAGCGCGAAGTCTCGGAAGATGTGTCGAATATCGTGCACGGCATCATCACCGATGTGCAGGCGCGGGGCGATGAGGCTGTGCTTGAGCTGACCAACAAGTTTGATCGCACAAGCTACAGTGCAACGGATTTGCGCGTGGGCGCGGACGAAATTGCTGCCGCCTATGACGCAGTCGACACCGACACGGTGGACGCCCTGCGCTTCGCCCATGCGCGCATCACCAAACACCATGAGCGTCAGCGCCCAAAAGATGACCGTTACAACGACGATTTGGGCGTCGAACTTGGCAGCCGGTGGACGGCCATTGACGCGGTGGGACTGTACGTGCCGGGTGGTACTGCCGCTTACCCGTCATCTGTTCTGATGAACGCGGTGCCCGCCCAAGTGGCGGGCGTACCACGGATCGCCATGGTCACACCTATGCCCGATGGAGTGGCGAACCCTCAAGTGCTTGTGGCCGCCGACATTGCGGGCGTCACCGAGATACACCGCATTGGCGGCGCGCAGGCGGTGGCCGCCCTCGCCTACGGCACCGCCAGTATTGAGCCGGTTGCAAAAGTGGTGGGCCCGGGCAATGCGTTCGTGGCCGCCGCCAAGCGCGAAGTGTTCGGCCAAATTGGCATAGACATGATTGCCGGCCCCTCTGAAGTACTGGTGATCGCAGACGGCCAGAATGACCCTGCATGGATCGCGGCGGACCTGCTGGCGCAGGCAGAGCATGACACTGCAGCACAGTCCATCCTCATCACCGATGATGCGGCCTTTGCCGACGCAGTGGCGCAGGCTGTCGAAAACCAATTGCAAACTCTGCCTCGGGTGGATGTCGCTCGGCCGAGCTGGGAAGACTTCGGTGCCATAATAATTGTGCCGAACCTGATGGCCGATGCCCCTGACCTCGCGAACCGGATCGCCGCCGAGCACTTGGAACTGGCTGTGGAAGATCCGGAAGCTATGTTCGCGCTTATCCGCAATGCTGGCGCCGTGTTCATGGGCCGTCATACACCAGAAGCCATTGGCGACTATGTGGGCGGCTCCAACCACGTTTTACCAACGGCACGCTCGGCACGCTTTTCGTCCGGCCTCGGCGTGCTGGACTTCATGAAGCGCACATCAATCCTGCGGTGCGGGCCGGAGCAATTGCGCGCCTTGGGCCCCGCGGCCATCACATTGTCCGATGCGGAGGGCTTGGGTGCCCACGGCCGGTCTGTTTCCATACGACTGAACCTGTAGCATGGCGGACGCAACCAGCCGTTTGGTGGACATCACTTTGGACCCGGCTTCCTTTGGCCGGGCCACTCCAGATGTTGAGCACGAGCGAGCGGTGGCGATCTATGATTTGCTCGAACTGAACGAGTTCCACCCGGTGGGGCGTGAGCCGGGTGACTGTGCGCTTTCGCTTTCCGTATTCGAGCAAAAACTGGTGTTCGACATTGAGATAAGGCCAGCTGGCGAGCGGGTTACGCACATCCTGTCGCTCAGCCCGTTTCGCGATGCCATGCGCGATTATCACATGATCTGCGAAAGCTATTACGACGCCATCCGAACTGCCTCCACCAACCGGATTGAGAGCATCGATATGGCGCGGCGCGGCGTTCATAATGAAGCGTCCGAGCTTTTGCAGGAGCGGCTGGCCGGCAAGATTGAGATGGATCACGACACCGCCCGTCGGCTGTTTACGCTAATCTCGGCCCTTGGCACCTCGCTGGCGAAGAACGGCTAGCGTATGGCGGGCATCAGCTCCATTTTGTTCGTGTGTTCGCTCAACCAGGTGCGCTCACCCATGGCCGCGACCATCGCGCGGGGTCTTTTTGGCAGCCATCTGTTTGTTAGGTCCGCTGGAATACAAAAGGGCACAGAGGACCCAATCGTTACGCGGGTTCTCAGTGAGTTGGACATGCCAATCATCGCGTCCGAACCCAAAGACCTTTCCCAATTGGCTGACGCCAATTTTGATCTGGTGATCGTCCTTTCCGACGCAGCGCTGCCCCACATTGAGGAGTGGGCAGCCGACAAAAGTCTCGATGTGGAATACTGGCCCACCGAAGACCCGACTCAGGCGACCGGCAACCAAAGCCAGGTGCTGGATGCCTATCGCGTGGTTCGAGACTCGCTGGCAAAAAGAATTAGGGAGCGCTTCACCGCTCATAAAGGACCCTGAAACGACGCACGGTCAGGCGCGCTTCCAAGTGTCACTGCAAAGGTTCACATTGGCAACCGGTTCGGGTAGGTTCCGCGCCAATTCAGATTGGCCCTTTTCCGAACGGGCTTCCACACAATATAGGCAGGGCAGATGCTCTGTTTCCAAGCTGCAGCGCCTAAAACGCGCTTAAATAAAGAGGCCACATGGCTAAAGAAGAAGTACTCGAATTTCCCGGCGTCGTCGTCGAATTGCTGCCCAACGCCACCTTTCGGGTGAAACTGGAGAACGATCACGAGATCGTGGCCCACACCGCCGGTCGCATGCGCAAAAACCGTATCCGCGTGCTGGCGGGGGATAAAGTGCTGGTGGAAATGACCCCCTATGATCTGACCAAGGGTCGGATCACCTACCGCTACAAGTAAGACCATGGCCGCCGATCCGGACAGACGTCAGACGCTTGTTCTGGCGTCAGCATCGCCACGGCGGTTGCAACTGCTGCAACAGGTCGGCATTGAGCCGGACCATCTGATGCCCGCCGATGTGGACGAAACACCGGCGAAAGCAGAAGTGCCGCGCTCGCTGGCCAAACGCCTTGCCCGCACCAAAGCCGATGTTGCCGCACATCTGGTCTCCCGCCGTGCGGAGAAATCCGACGAGGATTGGGGCGATACTTACATTATCTCCGCAGACACAGTGGTGGCCGTCGGTCGCCGCATCTTGCCCAAGACGGAACTGCTGGACGAAGCGGTGTCCTGCCTATCGCTGCTATCGGGCCGTAACCATAAGGTTTTCACGTCCGTTTGCTTGGTGACACCCAAGGGTGTGACGCGGCAAAAACTGATTGAGACCAAGGTGCGGTTCAAGCGCTTGTCGCGGGACGAGCGGGAAAGTTATCTCGCGTCGGGTGAATGGCGCGGCAAGGCTGGTGGTTACGCCATTCAGGGCCTTGCGGGCAGCTTCGTTGTTAAGCTGCAAGGCAGTTATTCATCGGTAGTGGGTTTGCCGCTCGCCGACACTGTGAACCTCTTGGTTGGCGACGGATATCGTATGCACCACCGCTGGGTGGAGGGCGTGTGATATGGCTGGCGATGGAAACCAGCCCGCCCCCACAACGGCCAATGTGACCCCGCTGCGAAAGGCCGTGCCCTGCCCTATGTGCAAAAAGCCGTCATCGCGGGCGGACTACCCGTTTTGCTCCCCCCGCTGCCGCGATCTGGACCTGAACCGCTGGCTGACCGGTGGCTACAAAATCGAAGCCGTGGAAAGCGAAGTGTCCAGCGATGAGCCTGATAAGCTTTGACACGAAAAAACGAAACCCTTTTACAATTCAGGGCCAATTCGGCTGGACACCCCCAAAGCCGTTTCCTATAAGCCAGCAGCCGTCAAAGGTACGGCGTCGCCCGGATAGCTCAGTTGGTAGAGCAACGGATTGAAAATCCGTGTGTCGGTGGTTCAAATCCACCTCCGGGCACCATCTTTTTTTCGAGCTAAATGTCTTGCGCTTCTAACGGCTTCGCCGTTCGAGCTTCCGGATATGCGTCCAAACTTGTGAGGCGTGGTGTCCGTGAATAAGGGCAATGGTGCGGGCTGAGAAACGGGTCTTGGGCAGTGCGTGTCTGCCAGCGCCGTTGCAGTGCCGCCCGTTCCCCAGCGTAGGCAAGTTGACGCTCTCGACTAACGTTTTTGCCGCGCGATGCGGATTCATGGTGCACCAGCTCCACGCCTCCCTGTAGAGCGATCCGCCAACCGGCAGCACGGGCCCGCAGGCAAAAGTCCACATCATTGAAGGCAACCACAAAGGTTTGCCCGTCAAAGCCTTTCAGCGCGCGCCAGCAATCGGAATGCACCAACATGGCAGCGGCAGTGACGGCACTAACCTCGTAGAGTCCGGCCAATCTTGAGGCTTGGATCGCGGGTGGACTACGGTCTGCACGATAAGGATGGTCAGCGGCTTCAAACAGCCCAACGCCAACCCCCAGATGCTGGATTGAGCCATCGGGATAGTTCAAACGCGCCCCTACCACACCGATGTCAGCGGCCGGTTCAGTCAGTGCACCTACCATCTGCGTCAGCCAATCGGCCTGCACTATCTCTATATCATTGTTCAGCAGGCAAACATGGCCTTGCGCACAGGCCGCCCCCTCATTGACCAATGCCGCAAAATTAAACTCCCCAGGCGAGGAGATGACCCGGAAATTCTGATGCAGCTTCTGTACTCGCCGGTAGAGCTCGAACACCGCCCCATCATCAGATCCATTGTCCACGACCACCACGTCGAAGATTGGGTACCGCGTGGTCTCGAACAATGAAGTGAGGCACGTATCGACCAGTTCCACAGCATTACGACTTGGGATAACTATCGTGACCGGATCTGAGGGGCGCGCCTCAGTTCCTTTTGGTGGCACGGATGTAGCGGTGTCGGGTTTAAGGGGCCGTTGTGTCAGTGGATAGGGCAGATGCACCCAGGATGCCGCCCGGGCGGGCTGGGTTGTGACACCGACCCGCTGCACAAATGAGGTTGGCCAAAGGGTGCCGTTGGCCTGAGCAAACACATCCATTGCCGGCTTGGCCCACAAATCCGTGGTCTGGCCGTCTGCGTCCACGATCCACTCATCGCTAAACAACAGAGCTGTTTCAGGGTGCTGGGCGATGGCGCGATGAAGAGCAGCGATGCAGTGTTTGGTGGGTTTGAGGTCATGGCGCCAATACCAAATCCACGGCGCAGTAACTTCATTTGCACCGCCGACCAAATTGACCGTTTGGTGCTCGTCGGCCAGCTGTTTTGCAAACTGATGCGTTGCACTGGATACCGACGGAGCAACACAAATATCGATTGCGGGTAGGTCTGCCCCCGGCGCGGCGCCCAAGGCGCCATCGGCCAAACGCTCCAACATCTGTCGATATCGGGCTGCGGAATGACCTGAACGCAGTGTCCCGCGAAGCTTACGCGCGGCATAGGCAAAATCTATTCGCCGGAACATCAACCCTTCGCGTATCGCGCTCGGCGAGCCGTCTGCCAAGACACAATTATGGACGCCATATAGACCAGCGTCACCGCCACCATGGAATACCATGGATAGGTGAACAGCACGGCGATCACGATAACCGCCGCGATGAGCACAAAGGCGATGCTGTCGGTCGGCACCAGCACCTTCTTGAAAGAAAATGTCGGAACACGGCTGACCATCAGCAGGCCCACCAGCACCAGATGGACCATGATCAGAGGCCCAAGATCCTGAACGCCGGTCCAACCCGCGAGATAAAGGAACATGGGTAGCAGCACGAGCCCCGCGCCAGCCGGGGCCGGCACGCCCACAAAGAAACGCTTGGCGTCTGGCGAATCCTCTTCTTCCCTGTTCATCACGTTGAAGCGCGCGAGCCGCAGCAAACAGCACACAACGTAGATCAGCACCGCAATCCACCCCGGTGAGCGCATGTCCTGGAGCGCCCAGGCGTACAGCATGAGCGCAGGAGCAACTCCAAAATTGACAATATCTGCCAGCGAATCCATCTCGGCACCAAGCTTGCTGACGCCCTTCATGTAACGCGCAACACGGCCGTCCAGCCCGTCAAGTAGAGCGGCTAGCAGAATCAGGGTCACGGCTAACTCGTAGCGGCCCTGCATGGCAAAGCGGATCCCCGTAAGACCCGCGCTCAAAGCCAAGATGGTCAGGAGATTTGGTACCAAAACGCGGGCGGGCAACGCCCGGCGCAGGGCAAGCCTGCGGGCTCCACGCTCGTTCTCAGCCGTGGGCCCGGCCTCAATGATTTCATCAAGGGGAAACAGTGCTGGCCGATTTGAC
>JBCDIB010000099.1:0-7811 GCA_038749385.1 Pseudomonadota bacterium
AACGCCACAAGTCGCTGTTCGGATTGCAGTGTCATGCGGTTTGCAAGATTGCCCGCGAAGTCGGCAACAAACACTAAGGAGGCGATAAACATGCCCAGAGTGACGAGCGCAGCCATCCAGACACGGTTCACCAATCGGCGACCGTCTGTGATCTCCCCACCAACCTTTTGGCCGGGTTGTATGCCTGCACTGGCGCTCTTCATGGGCGCAGTGCAACACGATAAGCCTAAAGAAAGCGTTTAGGTTGGCTGGTTGGATGGCTGAAGTCGGTGTTTTGCTTGACATTTTACCCCTTCGCGTGGTGTATCCAGCTTGCTCTGCGCACATCACAACTCGCAGCAGCCGACCAGGACGTGAAATCAGCACGATCTTGGAGGTCAACATCCGATAGCGCGTTGCGCCCTCGGGTGCTTTTTCGGTTGTTGGTTTGGATGATGCGGGCGGCGCGCTTACCTTCGGAATAATCTGAAGGAAGAAGGACACGACAATGTTTCAATCGCTTTCCGATCGTCTCGGTTCGATCTTCGATGGCCTGACACGGCGCGGCGCGCTCTCCGACAAGGATGTGAGCGCGGCCCTGCGTGAGGTGCGTCGTGCCTTGCTGGAAGCTGATGTGGCGCTGGAAGTTGTCCGCGACTTCACCGACCGCGTGCGTGAAAAAGCCGTTGGCGCCGATGTCGTGAAGTCCGTCACGCCGGGCCAGATGGTCGTGAAGATCGTCCATGACGAGCTGGTTGCGACACTCGGCTCCGACGCCGAGATCATCGACCTGAATGCGCCGGCCCCCGTCACCTTCATGATGGTGGGTTTGCAGGGTTCGGGTAAGACGACCACCAGCGGCAAGCTTGCCAAGCGCCTGAAAGAGAAGAGCGGCAAGAAGGTCATGATGGCCTCGTTGGATGTGGCGCGCCCCGCGGCGCAAGAGCAGCTCAAGCAGCTCGGCACCCAAACCAGCGTCGAAACACTGCCGATCATTGCGGGGCAGGATCCGGTGTCGATTGCCAAGCGGGCGCAGCAGGCCGCCAAGCTGGGTGGTTTTGACGTTCTGATCCTCGATACGGCTGGTCGGACATCTATCGACGAGCCGTTGATGGTGGAGATGGCGGATATTGCCCGCGCCACCGAACCCCATGAAATCCTGCTGGTCGCCGACAGCCTGACCGGCCAGGATGCCGTGAACGTCGCCAAGAATTTCGACGAGCGTATTCCGCTCACCGGGCTGGTGCTCACCCGCGTGGATGGTGACGGCCGTGGTGGTGCTGCCCTGTCCATGCGTGCCGTCACCGGCAAGCCGATCAAGCTGATCGGTACCGGCGAAAAGATGGACGCACTGGAGGATTTTCACCCCAGCCGCATCGCGGACCGCATTCTGGGCATGGGCGATATTGTCAGCCTCGTCGAGAAAGCCGCCGAGACCATCGACGCTGAAAAAGCGCAGGCGATGGCCAAGAAGATGCAGGCCGGTAAGTTCGACATGAACGACTTTGCCGATCAGATCCGCCAGATGCAGAAAATGGGTGGCATGGGCGGCATTATGGGAATGATGCCGGGCATGAAGGGCGCCGCCAAACAGATGGCCGCCGCCGGCATGGACGAGAAACTGTTCGCCCGGCAACTCGCCATCATCAGCTCCATGACCAAACATGAACGCAGCCAGCCGGACGTGATGAAGGCTAGCCGTAAGAAGCGGGTGGCCGCCGGCTCCGGGGTTCAGGTTTCAGAGGTCAACAAGCTCATCAAGATGCACCGCCAGATGGCGGACATGATGAAAAAGATGAGCAAGGACAAAGGCATGATGAAGCGCATGATCGGCGGCCTCATGGGTGGCGGCGGGGCTGCAGATGCCGAAGCTATGCGCGCGCAGATGATGGCCGGTGCTGATGGCAAAGGTGCCGCAAAAGGCATGCCCAGCACCGAAGAGCTCGAGCGTATGCAGCAGGCTCTTGGCAGCAATTCCATCGCCGGTGGTATGGGCGGTTTGCCAGGCATGGGCGGGCTACCTGGGTTAGGTGGCGGTGGCTTACCCGGTTTGGGTGGACCAAGGGGCGGTAAGAAGAAACGATGAGTTATTCGCTGACGCCAGCAGACCCGCACAAAGGTGAAGTTTCGCCGGTCATTGAGACCGAGCGCTTAATTCTGCGCGGCTGGAAGCAGGCTGATCACGCCCGGTTGGCGGAGCTGCATGGCGATGAAGCCAATGCGCGCTTTATCGGCGTGTATGATTTCTATCAAAGTTGGATCCGTTTGTCCGCCATGCAGGGTTCATGGTCGCTGCGTGGTTTTGGTCCGTTTGCTGTGACTGCCAAGCGGGACGGAGTGCTGCTCGGATTTGCGGGGCCGTGGCTCCCCGAAGGCATGTGGAAGGAGCCTGAGCTTTGCTATGGCTTTCACCCCGATAGCCAGGGAAAGGGTTATGCCACTGAGGCCGCCTCTGCCTGTCTTCGCTATGTTTACGAGACGCTTGCATGGCCAGAGGCGATAAGCTGCATCGACGGCGAAAACAAAGCGTCCATAGCGCTTGCTGAGAAACTTGGCGCCCGATTTGAGCGCAACATCAAAATGTACAAGACCATCCCTGCGCAGGTCTGGCGTTACCCGTACCCAGCTGAGTTCGATGAGAACTGGAAATTGTGGGGGGCGGAATGAACCTTACGGTCGATATTCCAGTGCTCGAGACCGAGCGCCTGCGCTTGCGTGGCATGGGTGAGGCCGACTTGCCTATGCTGATTGAGATCTACGGCAATGAGAACACAGCCCGATATATTGGGGGCGTAAAGCCTCGCTGGCAGGTGTGGCGCCAATTGGCCACCTATGTAGGCCATTGGGCCTTTCGCGGATTTGGCTTCTTCTGCATTGAAGAGAAAGCCAGTGGCAGAGCAATCGGATTTTGCGGCCCCTGGGAGCCAGACGGCTGGCCCGAAGCTGAAATAGGCTACGGGCTTCTGCCAGCCTTTCACGGCAAGGGATACGTCACAGAAGCTGCGGTACGCAGCCTGCAATTTGCCTATGGGGAGCTGGGTTGGAAGACGGCGATCTCATTCATCGATGCGGAAAACACGCCTTCGGAGGCTGTCGCAAAGCGATTGGGGGCCGTCATGGATGGCGAGGGCCTGCTTTTCGGCGACGAGCCTGCAAACATCTGGCGACACCTGCCCCCCGAACAATTCTTCAAGCTGCATGGAAAGGCCAGCTCATGACACTTCCCAAGCCCCGCACACCGCAGGAGCAGCTGTCAGAATTTCGCGCGTCCATCGACAATTTCGATGCCGCGCTGATCCATATTCTTGCCGAGCGGTTTCGCATCACCAAGGCGGTGGGCGAACTCAAGGCGGCCAATGATTTTCCCCCGTCCGACCCGGCACGGGAGAAAGACCAGATCGACCGGTTGAGATCGCTTGCGGAAAGCTCGCAGCTCGACCCCGATTTCGCTGAACAATTCCTGGAATTTGTCATCCGGGAAGTCATTCAGCATCACAAAAAAGCGGCCGATCATTCCGACACCAATATCGTCGACTGATCGCCGCTTCACCAAAACCAGCAAGCCAAACATAAGGAAAAACCCATGGCCCTGAAAATTCGTCTCGCACGTGGCGGTTCCAAGAAGCGCCCATATTATCGCATCGTTGTCGCCGACGCCCGCGCACCCCGCGACGGCCGCTTCCTTGAGAAGCTCGGCCACTACAACCCGCTGCTCGCAAAAGACAATGAGAACCGCATGTCCATCGATGTGGACAAAGCCAAGGAGTGGATGGCCAAAGGTGCCCAGCCGACTGACCGTGTGGCCCGTTTCCTCGACGAAGCTGGCGTTCTGAAGCGCGAAGCCAAGAACAACCCGAAAAAGGGTGAACCAGGCAAGAAGGCTCAGGAACGCATTGCCGAGAAGAAGCAGAAAGAAGAAGACGCTGCTGAAGCTGCCAAGCAGGCTGAAGAAGAAGCAAAGGCCGCAGAAGCTGCCGCCGCTGAAGCCCCTGCTGAAGAGGCTCCTGCAGAAGAAGAAAAAGCAGCCGAATAACAGCTGTAACAGCAATTATGTTGCATTTTGCCGTCCGCCTTCAGCGGGCGGCAATTTTTTTGTGTGATGTCCACCCCATGGGAACTCCGGCGGCAGACGAAACAAATAGCGGCACGAGCGACAATTGGGTGGTGGTGCAGTGGTGCGCTGGCGTCGCCCGGATGCGGCGGCCGTTCAAGAAATATGGCAATTGGGCCTGCATCGCCTTCGCAGCTGCCATTGCGGCAGCAACCGCCAATCTATCGTGCACGCTCATAGCTTACGGCTTTGCATATTGGTTGGCCGTCTGTGACTAAGAAATGCTTTTGCATGTAGCGGGCAGCATATATGCCAAGGCATATGAACGAGGCCCCCAATAAATCAGTGATCGTTGGACGTATAGGCGCGCCCCATGGCGTGCGAGGTGAAGTGCGGGTGCAGCCCTTCACGGCGGACCCGATGGCGCTGGCGGCTTACACGCCGCTGACGGTCGCGGTGTCGGCTCCCAATTTGCCCAAAGCACTGACCGTCAAAAGCGCGCGTCCTGCCAAGACGGTGTTGGTTATGCGGTTTGCCGAAGTGACCACCCGCGAAATGGCCGAAGCGCTGAATGGCGCGGAACTGGCCGTGCCCCGGGACCGGCTGGACGATAATGATCTCGATGACGACGAATTTTTCATTACCGATCTGGTAGGGCTTGAGGCGCGTCTTGCCGATGGTGTTGTGGTGGGCAAAGTGTCCAGCGTGGACGATCACGGTGCAGGCGATGTGTTGACCATCCAGCGCCATGAAGGTGGGTATCTGTTGTTGGCTTTCACGATGGCCAATGTTCCCCACATCGCCATTGCAGAGGGCCAAATCACCATCTGTTTGCCCGAAGAAGTGGATGCGGCGGGCGATGGAGCGCCTAACACGGCCAAGACTGCGCAGTCGCCCAAATGAGTTTCCACGCCACAATCGTCACACTCTATCCCAACATGTTTCCAGGCCATCTGGGGCACTCATTGGCCGGTCGTGCTCTGGAGCGGGGTGACTGGACATGCGATCCGGTGGACTTGCGCCAGTTCGGCCACGGCAAGCACCGCGCGGTGGACGACACGCCCGCCGGTGGTGGCGCAGGCATGGTGTTGCGGGCCGATGTGCTGGGAGAAGCCATAGATTCGACGAGTCTGGAAGGTGATACCCGCCCGCGGCTGCTGATGAGCCCACGCGGTAAAACACTGGATCAGACCATGGTTCGAGAGCTGGCGGCGGGCGAGGGCGCAGTTATTGTGTGCGGCCGGTTTGAGGGTGTGGATCAGCGTGTGATTGATGCGCGCGGCCTGACCGAAGTGTCGGTTGGCGACTACATCTTGTCCGGTGGTGAACCGGCAGCACTGCTCATGCTGGACGCTATTGTGCGTTTGCTGCCCGGTGTCATGGGCAATGCGGAAAGCGGTGATTATGAGAGCTTTGAGAACGGCCTTCTCGAGCATCCGCATTACACGCGGCCGGCTATTTGGGAGGGGCTGACCATCCCTGAGGTGCTGACCTCTGGCAACCATGGAGCCGTGGCGAAGTGGCAGCGCGCCGAGGCCGAAAAGCTGACTCTCGCGCGCCGCCCGGATTTGCTGGACGAAGACTGACCTTCAAAGCTGTCTTTGGGCTGCTCCCAACTGGACAGACCTCTGGCCGTGTTGTATGAGCCGCGCAGCTTTCCACAAGGAAACGTGACGATTTATCGACCATCGCCGTTCAACTAACGGTCAACCGAGGCTCTAGCCTGTTCAAACAGGTCGCTGGGCAGTCGGCTTCGCGGTCGCTCTGGTCTTCGAAACAAGAAGAGAAAAGCAATGAATATCATTCAGCAGCTCGATGCCGAGCAGATGTCCGCAATTCAAGAGAAGCGCCAGCTTCCACCCTTCGAGCCCGGCGATACCGTACGTGTTCAGGTTCGTGTGACCGAAGGCAGCCGTACCCGTCTGCAGGCCTATGAAGGCGTTTGCATCGCCCGCGCCGGCGCCGGTATCAATGAGAACTTCACCGTCCGCAAAATTTCCTATGGCGAAGGCGTGGAGCGTGTATTCCCGCTTTACTCGTCCATCGTGGAAGGTGTGGAAGTGATCCGCCGCGGTAAGGTTCGTCGCGCAAAGCTATACTATCTGCGCGGCCGCCGCGGTAAGTCTGCACGTATTGTCGAGAATTCCTCCGTGCGTGCGCGCAAGCTGAACGACGATCAGCGTCGTCAGGTTGCCGACGAGAAGGCCCGTCTGGACGCAGAGCGCAAGGCGGCTAAGGCTTCCGAAGAATAAGCGATCAGCCTTTGATCGATGAGATTATAGAAAAGCCGCGAAGCTGAATGCTTCGCGGCTTTTCCCTTGAGGCGACGTACCGGCTGGGTGACCGGTTGGGCAGGGGGCTATGCCGCCTCAATTTATCCCTCGCGCTGTCCGGCCTTTGTCCTTCCGCTGCGGGGGCGCGGCGCATTAGCGCCGGTCGGCGGCTTGCCTCCAGTGAGGTCCGCCGACAATTTTGTGTGCTAGAACCTAAATTTGATCCCCGCTTCAAATGAGCTTGAGCGCAATTGGTCCGTGCCGGTTGGTACGGTGCGGTTCTCAAGGTCGGTGTATGTGTATTCGCCTACAAAGGTCAGTTGGTCGTCGAGGGCAAACTCCGCCCCGGCACCAAGTGTGTAGCCGGAGGTGATTTCTGTTTGCGTACCGCCGGCGGCTGTTGCACCGCGCACAACGCCCAGGGCCGCGCCCGCTTCGCCAAAAATCAGCAACCGCTCGGTGGGCAGAAAACCAAGACGGCCCGTGATGGTGCCCAAGGCCGGTGTGTCGGTTAGCGGGCTTACATCGCCCCGCAATGCGATATCGGCTTCGATACCGGCGATGACACGATCCAGCGGTTGAAAGTCATAGCCAACCTCCAGCGCACCACTGGCGGCCACGTTCCCATTACCTGTGACCACTCCGGCGCGGACGCCGACAGAGGGACCGGACCAGGAGTACAAAACTTCCGATGGGATGTTGAACGCTTCCGCGCCACTTTGAACAGGTGGTTCCGCCACACCGTCCGGCACATCAGCAGAGAAGATACGGGTCCCATCCATGTCTGGGACGGTGGGCATGTCTGGGACGGCGGGCATGTCTGGGATCGCGGATGGCGCTTGTTGGAAGCGGTCCGTTCCGACCGGCTCCTGAGAATAGGCCGGAAGCGCTGACAGGGCGCATGCAAGCGCTGCACCGACAAAGGTGCGGGCAACAGATCCATTGCCAATTGTCCTGACCTTCGGTCTCATCGCGCTGCCCGTACCCTTAGCTGTTCAAGCCATTAGCTGCATGAGCCTCGCACGAGACCCGCATCTGAAACGCCGGGCGGTGGCCCGCGTTCCTGACGTCCAGCAATAAAATGGGTATCAATCAGGGTCGAAAAGTGGCCGTCAGGTAAAACACTGTAACAAGGCCGCGAGAGGGTTCAGCGACGCATTAACCATTTGTTCACCATGTTGCGGCGGTCAAAGCGAACGTCGATGTATTTTGTACTTAGAGCCGACATGCTTGGCTCTGCGCTGCCGTGGCTAGGAAAGTCCGGCAACGCAGGGCGAAACATGTCGGTGCGTAGAGCAGCATCCTGCCCGAAGGTTTGCACGGCTCTCATGCCTTGAAGGCCTCTGAGAGTTCAGCGGGGTGTGCGCTTGTCGCTCGAATTATGCTCATTGGCACCGAACCACTCACCGACGCTTTGCATCATGGCGTAGAAGGCAGCGCTGCGCTCGCTACGTGCTCTGCGGTTCAAATTGTGCAGCTCCGACAGGCTGGGTGTTGTGTAGGTGTTG
>JBCDIB010000100.1:0-7803 GCA_038749385.1 Pseudomonadota bacterium
CGGGTGATTTCGCCAGCTCCTTGCACTGGGCTTCGGCCCCTGCGCGGGGCGGGTCAAACACGACACCATCAACACGCTTGAGCTCGCGCGCCGTGAGGGGGCGCCGGTGCAGATCGCGGCGCTCGGTGGTGAGTGTCTTGATGCGCACCCCCAGCTTCGGCGCTTGCCGGGCGGCTTTATCGAGGGCCATCAAAGCCCCTGCCTCGCCTTCATAGGCGGCTACCTTTGAATGCAGCGCAAGGGGAATGGAGAAGGTGCCTGCACCCGCAAACAAGTCCGTCACCTGCTTGCAGCCTTTCATATGAGCGCCTGCCAGCCCCACCATATGTTGCTCTGCGCGTTTGGTGGCCTGGGCAAAACCGCCGGGTTGCACGGCAACTGGCAGGCCACCGAAATCGACCGTCGGGGCGACGCGCTCAATCAAAATTTCATCGCCCAATGAAAGGCGTGGGAGACCGTTCTTGAGCGCAAAATCAACGGCCTGCCGGCGCAGGTCATCTGCCAGTTTGGGTGGGCCGGAGATTGAAACGTCCAACCCGAAATCAGTGGCGAATACGGCCACCCGCAGCTCACCGGTCTTTGGGCAGGCAATGGCCGCGAGTTGCTTGAGCAGTGGCACGGCATCCGTAATTTCGGAGACCAGCACGGGGCATTCTTCGATATCAAAGATCATCTTTGATGCGGCCTTGTGGTATCCGAACCGTAAGCCGCCTTCCGTGCGCCGGGCCGTAAATTGCGCCCGACGGCGCTCGGCAGGGGCGCAGGCGAAAGTTGGGTCAACTTCGACGTCGATGCCCCGCTGGGCAAGCGTGTCCCGCACCTTCTGGCGCTTCCATTCCTCATAGGGCGCAGGCGCGTAGTGTTGGAGGGCGCAGCCCCCGCACGTGCCGAAGTGCCGGCAGGCTGGTGCAACACGGTGGGGTGACGCCTCAATAATGTTGGGGGAAGGCTCTTGCGTGACGCGCTCCCCCGGCAGGGTAAACGGGTAGGCATTGCCCTCGGCGTCCATTCCATCGCCACGGGCGCCGAGGGTTTCGATTCTGACTGTTTGGTCCATACCCTGCGGCTAAACCCTGTCCTTGACGCCGCCAAGCAAAAACTCGTTATTGCCGTCAGAACCTTGGATCGGCGAGAGCACCAGACCAACCGCGCGCCATCCGGGCTGCCTGTCCAGCCAATCGCGCAATTGGTTTGCCCGCGCCACGGCAATGGCTGGGTCACTCACCAATCCGCCTTTGCCAATATGCTCACGGCCAACTTCAAATTGCGGTTTCACAAGCAGCGCGGCAAAGGATCCGAGCCGGGCGACATCCAATGCGGGCGGCAAAGCCAATTCCAGTGAGATGAAGCTGACATCGGACACGATCGCGGTGATGGGCACCGCGTGGAATGGGCTGGTCTCTCCCGTGTCCAGGTGGCGGGCATTGGTACCCTCCATCCTTGTCACACGGGGGTCGCTTGCGAGGCTGGAGGCCAACTGGCCACTCCCAACATCCACAGCGAACACATGGCTTGCACCCCGCTCAAGCAGCACTTGCGTAAAGCCGCCCGTGGATGCGCCCACATCAATTGCGGTGCAGCCGGATGGATCGAAACCAAAATGATCCAGGGCAGAAACCAGCTTGAGCGCCGCGCGGGAGACGTAGCGTGCCGCCGGGTCGGTAATCTCTATCGTCATACCATCGCGGGCTGCGAAGCCGGGTTTGGTGATGGAAACGCCATCAACCGCCACAGTGCCACGTACGATCGCGTCCCGGGCCCGGGAGCGGGTGGAAAAATGGCCCTGCTCGACCAATAGCGTGTCGAGGCGTGGCACGATGGCGTGTCAGATGATGCGCGGCAGGCGCTTGGGCTTCGGCGCAATCTCGGCGGCTGGTGCCTGCGGAGCTATCTTTCTGCGTGCAATTGGCAGGACATTATCCTCAGCTGTCACGCTATCGCGCAGGCCTGTACCAAGTTTTTCCTGCAGACGCTCCACGGCAAAGGCCCGCAATGTGCGGTCCATCTTTGGCGCAGGTGCGGTCTTTGTAATGTAAGGCTGGGTATTGTTCGGTTGGGGAAGTTCGCTTGGGGCAACTGTTGCTGCGACGCTGCCGACGCTTTCAGTGCCCTGGGCATGGCTGGCATCAAAAGCAAACGCGCTCAGTCCGACCACCGTCATGAAGGACAGGGAAGCCGATGTGACGCCAAGAATGAAAATGTTTGCCATGTGCATGCCGAACCTTTGAAGTGGTTCTCGACATAACAATTGGGGCGGGCCTTCGATAGCAAAAGCTTAATGAAGGGTTAACGGGCCAGTGCATTCCAGGCCAATGCAGTGATGGTGCTGACCTGTGTTTGAAATTGCGCTCAACCAATGGGCCCTGTCGAAGATTTGCTCCGCAAATCGTCTGTTGGGCTTAGACGTCGCGGTTTCGCCGCTTGTCGGGGTCAGGCCCGCTCGGCTGTCTCCGCTTCCTCGCCTATTTCCTGGCCCAAGGCTTCGAACACTGATGCCACAATGCCATCGGCGTCCAGCTTGGCGTCGGCATACATTCTTTCGGGCTTCATCTGGTCCACAAATGCGTCAGGCATCACCAGCGTGCGGATTTTCAAACCATTGTCGAACACGCCGTGCTCTGCATACAGATGCAGCACCATTGCGCCAAAGCCGCCGGTGGAGCCTTCTTCCACAGTGATGACGACTTCATGATTGCGGGCGACGTCGAGTAGCAATTCCTGATCGAGGGGCTTGGCAAAACGGGCGTCCACAATGGTTGCGGGCAGGCCGTGCTGGTCCAGCGTTTCGGCAGCCAGCTGCGCTTCTTTCAAGCGTGTGCCCAGGGACACAATTGCGATTTTACTGCTTGCGCCGCCTTCGCGCACAATCCGGCCCTTGCCGATTTCCAACACTTCGCCGCGTTCGGGTAACTCCACCCCCACGCCCTCGCCGCGCGGATAGCGGAAGGCCACCGGCCCATCATTATAGGCCGTGGCCGTCGCCACCATGTGTTTCAGTTCGGCTTCGTCGGCAGCTGCCATGACCACAAAATTTGGCAGGCAGGTCAGGTATGCGAGATCGAACGTACCGGCATGTGTGGAGCCATCGGCCCCTACATAGCCAGCGCGGTCAATCGGGAAGCGCACCGGCAAATTCTGGATGGCCACATCGTGCACGACCTGATCGTAGCCGCGTTGTAGGAAGGTCGAATAGATGGCGCAGAACGGCTTGTAGCCTTCGGTCGCCATGCCGGCGGCGAAAGTCACTGCATGCTGCTCTGCAATACCAACGTCGAATGTGCGGTCGGGGAATTCAGCGCCAAACTTATCCAGGCCGGTGCCGTCTGGCATGGCAGCGGTGATGCCGACGATTTTATCGTCCTCACGTGCTTCTTCGATCAGCGATTGCGCGAATACCGATGTGTAGGATGGTGCGTTTGGCGTCGGCTTGGCTTGGGCGCCCGTGATTACGTCGAACTTGGACACGCCGTGATATTTGTCTCGGCTTTTTTCAGCCGGCTCATACCCCTTGCCCTTTTGCGTGACCACATGGACGAGGATTGGTCCGGTTTGGCTGTCACGCACATTGCGCAGCACGGGCAGCAGATGGTCCATGTCGTGTCCGTCAATGGGGCCGACATAATAGAAGCCCAGCTCTTCAAACATGGTGCCGCCAGTGAAGAAGCCACGGGTATATTCTTCGGTCTTGCGGGCCTGTTCGGCGACGAATTTTGGTAGGCGCTTGGTCACCTGCTTGGCGGTTTCGCGCAGGCCGCGATAGGTGCCGGATGACACCAACCGCGCCAGGTAGGCGCTCATGGCGCCGGTGGGCGGCGCGATGGACATGTCGTTGTCGTTGAGAATCACGATCAGCCGGGCGTCCAAAGCCCCGGCATTGTTCATGGCTTCATAGGCCATGCCGGCGGTGATGGACCCGTCACCAATGACGGAAATCACATTGTTGTCGCCGCCCTTCAGGTCGCGGCCCACGGCCATGCCCAGGCCCGCGGAAATTGACGTGGATGAATGTGCCGCACCGAAGGGGTCGTATTCGCTCTCAGCGCGCTTGGTAAAGCCGGACAGGCCGTCTTCCTGGCGCAGGGTGCGTATGCGGTCGCGGCGGCCGGTGAGGATTTTGTGCGGATAACACTGGTGGCCCACGTCCCAGATTATGCGGTCGTCCGGTGTGTTGAATACGTGGTGCAGAGCCACCGTCAGCTCCACAACGCCAAGCGCTGAACCCAAATGTCCGCCGGTGACGGACACCGCGTCGATCAATTCCGACCGCAATTCATCAGCAAGCTGGCGCAGGTCACCGTCTTTTACGGCGCGAAGATCGGAAGGTTCGTTCACCGTGTCGAGCAGCGGCGTGTGGGGTCGATTGGATATTGAGGCAGTCAATTAACAGTCCGTCGCTCTTGCTTGATCTCTATATATTAGGCCCACTGTCGCTTTTTGTAGGTGCCATGACAAGACAGATGACAATTTCAATTGTCACAGCCAATTTACATTTTTAGCGATGCTATCCGTCCAGCGGTTCGGTGCCCGCGGCCTGGCCGTTTGCGTCAAAACGGATTTTCTCAACCCGTTTTTCGGCGGCGGCAAGGCGGCTTTCACAATGGCGTTTCAGCGCTTCGCCGCGCTCATAAATGGCGATGCTTTCATCCAAGGCCACGTCACCCTGTTCCAGCTTGCCCACAATGCCTTCCAACTCCTGAAGGGCCTGTTCAAAACTCATATCTTCGATCTTTTGGTCTGCCATTTCGGCCCTCTTATGCGGTCATTAGCCTTCGTATATGGGCGCTGGCGGACTGCGCCAAGCCCTCCAGATGGTATCCGCCTTCCAGCAGGCTGACGATGCGGCCCTCGCAATTGGCGTCGGCAATGTCCATCAGTTTGCCGGTGGCCCAGTCGAAATCGGCTTCAGCCACTTTAAGCCCGCCGAGCGGGTCTTGGTGGTGGGCGTCAAATCCAGCGGAGATGAGGATCATATCAGGTGCAAAGGCGCGCAATTGCGGCAGAATGCGGCTTTCAAACGCTTCACGAAAACGGTCTGTTCCATCGCCGGGGGACAAGGGCGCGTTGACCGTCAAACCTTGGGCGCCGTCGCCGCCCTCTTCGCGCAGTGCGCCGGAGCCGGGGAATAGCGGCATCTGGTGGGTCGACAGAAACTGCACGCTGGCGTCGTCCCAAAAAATATCCTGCGTTCCGTTGCCGTGGTGCACGTCCCAGTCCACCACCGCGACCCGTTCTGCGCCGTGTCTGTCCTGGGCGTAACGCGCGGCGGCGGCCACACCGTTGAGCAGGCAGAACCCCATGGCAGTTGTCTTTTCCGCGTGGTGGCCCGGGGGCCGCGCAGCGATGAAGGCGTTGTTGGCGTCTTTGGAAAACACAGCGTCTACGGCGTCTGTCAGCGCGCCGATGAGATGGTGCATTGCCTGGCCGGATCCGGGGCTGATCACCGTGTCTGCATCAATCGCACCCATGGAGTCCGGGTCTTCTTCGCCTGCTTCCTTCACCTGCATGCAGGCGCTTTCAATCTCATCGACAAATTCCGCCGGGTGCACGCGGGCGAAGGGCGCCAGGTCGCCTACGGGAGCTTCGAGGCGTTCCAGCGGGTCAAAATCGTCATGGGCCAGCGCTTCCCGCAATGCCACAAGGCGCTGACTGCGTTCGGGGTGGCCGGTGGGCGTGCGGTGCTGCTCGAAGGCGTCGTGGGTGTAAAGGCGCGTTGTCATGACGAGACCATAGCAAACCCGATGGCAAGCGACAGGCGCGCGTGGTCGCGCCCACTGTTTTTAGCGCGCTAGTTGGTGGAGAACGCTGGAAGCGTGAAGCTGGTGCCATCCTTCAACGGCACGACCACGCCGTTACTCCTCTGGAAATTCCCGTCAATTTCGGCCGCCAGATCAAAGCTGCCAAGCTCGTCGATTGCGCCGTTGCGAAGCGTCATCACTTTCAGCCCGCGCCGGTTGGCGGTGGGCACCACGAGGTCTGGCTTGCCGTCGCTGTTCCAGTCCAAGGTGGCGCTGAGGCCAAGGTTGCGCGAGCCTATGGCGTGGTTGGAGAAGCCCCGCTGCGCCGCCACCTTGTCCAGCCGGTTGGCCAGCATGTCGTCGCCGGTGATGTAGCGCCAAAACTGCAATTCGCCGCCTATGTGGGGTGTTTCCACCACCGCGATTTCAGTCAGCCCATCGCCATCATAGTCTGCCATGCCGGCCACGTTCAGCCAGCGGTTAGGCGTGCCGATATAGGGCGTTTGCGCCAGCCGCGACAGGCGGTGAGTGCCGTCATCATTCTCCAGCAGGCCATAGACCGCCACCGAGCCGCCGCCAGTGGGTTTGGATTGCAGCACCACCAATTCCAGACCTTCGTCCAGGTCGCCATCAAGTTGTATCAGGCGGGGATCGATGTCCTCATAAACGTCGCGGTTCAGCTGGACGGTTACCAGGTCTCCACCACGCACCTTGACGGCAATGCCAGAGGCTTCGATGGCGTCCCCCAGCACACCGTGGGCGTATCGGTCGGTGGCGCTAACAAATGCCGCCCACTCGATCTTACTATTGGCTTGTGGCGAGAACACCAGCCGCGCATCCGGCGGCGGGGTGAGGCTTTTCAGGCTCGTCATGGAGGCGAGCGGGCCGCGGCGCGTGGTCTCCTGCGCCAGAGCGGGCAGGCACATCAGGGCCACGATGGTGAGGAGCGTCAGTCTTCCAAATGTGCGGCCCATGGTGCGCCTCTATACGATTTCGGTTTCCACTATCTCGATATCGAAGCCGGACAGGCCGACATAATGACGTTCCCGCGAGGCCAGCAATTTGATGGAACGGACGCCGAGATCCTTGAGGATCTGCGCGCCCAGGCCGATCTCCAGCCATTCCTCGTCGCGCTCGGCAATCTGAGCATGATCTTCGCGATCAGGGGTGTCAGGGCGTTGAATGCGACCGGGGCCACCCACGCCGACGGAGCCCTGGCGCAGATAGACGATGACACCGCGCCCGGCTTCTCCGATCCTTTGGCTTATGGCCTGGATGTTGGGCGTGGCGCCAAACACATCATCGGCCACATCTTCCAAATGCAGGCGCACCGGCACATTCTCGCCATCTCGAATATCGCCATACACAACGGCCAGATGCTGCATGGGCTCCCATGGCAGGGAGTAGGCAAAGGCTTCCGCCGGACCGTGCGGTGTGTCGATTTCGAACGCTGCGTCGCGGCGCACCAGCGTTTCCTTGCGCTGGCGGTAGGCGATCAGATCGGCCACGGAGACCTGCTTTAGATTGTGGGTCTCGGCAAAGGCGGCAACCTCCGGCCCGCGGGTCACTGAGCCGTCGTCGTTCACCATTTCGCAGATCACGCCCACCGGCGGCAGACCCGCCAGCTTGCACAGGTCCACGGCGGCTTCCGTGTGGCCGGAGCGCATCAGCACACCGCCCTCACGGGCAACTAGCGGGAAGATATGGCCCGGGCGTACAAAGTCTTCCGCGCCGGCATTGGGGTTGGCCAGGTTGCGTGCGGTCAGCGTGCGGTCATCGGCAGAAATGCCGGTGGTTGTGCCGTGCTTATAGTCAACGGTGACGGTGAAGGCCGTGGCGTGGGGCGCGTCGTTCTCCGCAACCATGGCGGTGAGGTTCAGCCGCTTGGCCTCACTGCGCTCCATGGGTGTGCACACGATGCCCGACGTATGGCGTACGATGAACGCCATCTTCTCGGGCGTGCAGTGCACGGCGGCGACAATCAGATCGCCCTCGTTCTCGCGGTCGTCATCGTCGGTGACGACAACGATCTCGCCGGCCTCAAAAGCGCGAATGGCGTCAACTACGC
>JBCDIB010000101.1:0-7769 GCA_038749385.1 Pseudomonadota bacterium
AAAACGTCGTGGGCATCGCGGGGTTCGCCGCGGCTGCGCAGGCAGCCCAAGCGGAACTGGCGCAGGGTATCTGGGATCAGGTGACGCAACTTAGAAATATTCTAGAAAAGACCCTGGCATCTGAAGCTCACACGACTATTTTTGTCGGAGAAGACAACCAAAGGCTGCCGAACACATCGCTTTTTGCCACGCCCGGATGGAAAGGCGGCACGCAGGTGATGCAGATGGACCTCGCTGGGTTTGCCGTATCCGCAGGGTCCGCCTGTTCGAGCGGTAAAGTGAAGGTCAGCCGCGTGATCACAGCCATGGGGCTGGGACAGGATGCAGCGCAAAGCGCCATCCGCGTCTCGCTCGGGCCACAAACGACCGAGGCGGAGGTTCTGCGATTTGCGGACGTCTGGCTCACCCACCACCGCCGCCGCATCAATAAAGCGGCTTGAATAGCGAAAAAGGGCAACACGCCCAGCAAAGGAGCGACAGGATGGCAGCGTTGGACAACACTACCCAAGTGCGTGAGGGCGTGGACCGTGAGACGGTGGAAGCCGTCCAGAATATGGGCACCTACAAATACGGGTGGGATACAGAGATCGAGATGGAATACGCGCCCAAGGGCGTGAACCCCGACATCGTCAAACTGATCTCTGAAAAGAATGACGAACCCGAATGGATGACCGAATGGCGTCTGTCTGCCTTTGCCCGTTGGGAACAGATGGACGAGCCAACCTGGGCGATGGTGGATTACCCAGAAATCGACTTCCAGGATCAGTATTACTATGCCCGTCCCAAGAGCATGGAAGTGAAGCCCAAGTCCTTGGACGAGGTCGACCCGAAGCTCCTAGCCACCTATGAGAAGTTGGGTATTCCGCTCAAGGAACAAATGATCCTGGCTGGCGTTGAAGGTGCCGAAGACATGCCAGCGGAAGGTCGCAAAGTGGCGGTGGACGCGGTGTTTGATTCCGTGTCGGTGGGCACGACGTTCCAGGACGAATTGAAGAAAGCTGGCGTCATCTTCTGCTCGATCTCCGAGGCGATCAAAGAGCACCCGGAGCTTGTGAAAAAGTATCTCGGTTCGGTCGTGCCGGTGTCTGACAACTTCTACGCCACGTTGAACTCTGCTGTCTTCTCAGACGGATCGTTTGTCTACGTTCCGCCCGGCGTGCGCTGCCCTATGGAACTAAGCACCTATTTCCGCATCAATGCAGAAAACACCGGACAGTTTGAGCGCACATTGATCATCGCCGACAAAGGGTCTTACGTGAGCTACCTGGAAGGCTGCACGGCGCCACAGCGCGACACCAACCAACTGCATGCGGCCGTGGTCGAAATCATCATCGAAGAAGACGCCGAGGTGAAGTATTCCACCGTACAAAACTGGTTCCCAGGGGACGAAAACGGCAAGGGCGGTATTTACAACTTTGTCACCAAACGCGCCGATTGCCGGGGTGATCGGGCCAAGGTGATGTGGACGCAGGTGGAAACCGGCTCTGCGGTGACTTGGAAATACCCCTCCTGCATCCTGCGCGGTGACGACACACAGGGCGAATTCTACTCCATCGCCATCGCCAACAACTACCAGCAGGCCGACACGGGCACGAAGATGGTGCACTTGGGCAAGAACTCCAAGTCGCGGATCGTGTCCAAGGGCATCTCTGCGGGCAAAGCGCAAAACACTTACCGTGGTCTGGTGTCCATGCACCCAAAGGCGAAGGACAGCCGGAACTACACTCAGTGCGATAGCCTTTTGATCGGTGATCAGTGTGGCGCGCACACGGTGCCCTATATTGAGGTGAAGAATAACTCGTCTCGGGTGGAACACGAAGCGACCACGTCCAAGGTGGACGATGACCAGCTGTTCTACTGCCGGTCTCGCGGCATGGACGAAGAAGAGGCGGTGGCCCTGGTTGTGAACGGCTTCTGCAAAGAAGTCCTGCAAGCCCTGCCCATGGAGTTCGCCATGGAGGCTCAGCAACTGGTGGCCATTAGCTTGGAAGGCTCCGTCGGCTAATGTCCTGGGATTGGTGGACAACTCCGGCACAGCCGCGGCGGGCCTACCTGATCTACTTCGCCATGGTGATGTTCATCTTCATGGCCTGCGCCAGTCCTTTGTGGATCAACGCAGGCCTGCCCGGCGCCTTCATCGGCACGGTGAGTGGCTACTTCTACAGTCATTGGATCGTCAAAGGCGCGATGGAATACGATAAAGATGACGGATGACACGGTTAACTTGGTGCTTGAGCATCTGAAGCGCATTCAAGGAGACATGTCTTCGATGAAGGAAGACATGCACCTCATGCGCATGGAAATGACGGCGATGCGTCATGATTTGGCAAGTGTGCGCACACTTCAAGACGTCCATAGCACCGAAATTGGGTCGCTGAAGTCGAGAATGGATCGCATCGAGCGCCGCTTGGACCTGACAGACTAAGGAAGACAAAAATGAACTGGCGCTGGATGCTGACCCCTGGCGAACCGCGGATGCCTTGGATCCTGATGACTGCGATCATGACCTTTATGCTCATGTTCGTGACACGGCCTTTCTGGGTGGCGGGCGGTCCCGTAACGGCCGCCATCGCAGCCATGTTTGCGGTGGCCGTTTCGGCCGTGAGTTCCAAATTGATCCTGGAGAAGCGGAAGTGACCCATGAACCCTTGGGGCAAACCCACTGGAGGCAGTGAAATGATTGTGACAACCACGCCGAGCATTGAGGGCCAGTCGATCACGGCATACCACGGCGTCGTGGTCGGCGAGGCTATCTTAGGGGCTAATGTGTTCCGCGATATCTTCGCTGGGATCACTGACATCATCGGTGGCCGATCCAGTGCCTATGAAGCGTCCTTGGCAGAAGCTCGCGCCACTGCATTGGGCGAAATGGAAGAACGCGCGCGCGCAGCCGGTGGCAATGCCGTGGTGGGCGTCGATCTGGACTACGAAGTGATCAACAACATGCTGATGGTATCCGCGTCGGGTACTGCGGTTACCGCCGTCTAGTCACATTAAGAACGCGCCGTAAGACATTGAAATCGCGCAGACGGGTGCTGCGCCCATGAACAGAAGGGAAGCGACATGTTGGACATCAAAGGTCTCCAGGTGAAGCTGGAAGAAGAAGACAAGCAAATCCTCAAGGGCGTGGACCTTTCCATCGAGCCGGGCAAAGTGCACGCGATCATGGGGCCTAACGGGTCGGGCAAGTCCACCTTGTCTTACGTGCTTTCTGGCCGCGACGGGTATGAAGTCACTGGCGGATCGGCGACGCTCGACGGTGAAGACATCTTGGAGATGGAGGCCGAGGAACGTGCGGCAGCCGGTCTATTCCTCGCGTTCCAGTATCCCGTGGAAATTCCTGGCGTCGGCAACATGACCTTCCTGCGCACTGCTCTGAATGCCCAACGCAAAGCACGGGGTGAAGATGAAATCAGCGCCGCCGACTTCCTGAAGCTTATTCGTGCGAAGGCGAAGACGCTCAAGATCGATGCCGATATGCTGAAACGCCCCGTGAACGTGGGTTTCTCCGGCGGCGAAAAAAAGCGCAACGAGATCCTGCAAATGGCAATGCTGGAACCGAAAATGTGCATTCTCGACGAAACAGACTCCGGTCTGGACGTGGACGCCATGAAGCTGGTTTCTGAGGGTGTGAATGCGCTGCGCAGCGAAGGGCGTTCTTTCCTTGTGATCACGCACTATCAGCGCCTCCTGGACCACATCAAACCGGATGTTGTTCATATCATGGCCGATGGCCGCATCGTCAAAACTGGCGGGCCCGATCTGGCGCTGGAAGTTGAAAATAACGGCTACAGTGACCTGCTGGCGGAGGTAGCATAATGGCGCTGCCCCAAGTGAAACTGGATGCAACCGAAACGCGTCTTGCGGTGATGCCAACCACGGAGGTGGGCGCTTGGGCCAAAGACGCGCGGTCAGACGCTGAGGCGCGTGTGCGTTCCATGGGCTTGCCCCACCGCCGCGATGAATACTGGAAGTACACTCAGCCCGACACCTTGGTGAGCCCCGAGGCCCCGGAAGCCGCCCTGTTTGATCCAGGCGAGGCCCCAATTTTCGACAGTGTCGACCGGCTCAAGGTGGTGTTCGTGGACGGTGTGTTCGATCCCGAGCAATCTGATCCATTGGAAATGACCGGCCTGACCATTGAGCGTCTGTCTGACGCCATGGCCAAAGATATCCATTGGGCGAAAGAACTTTATGGCGTTTTGGAAATCCGTGGGCAGGACCCAGTGCAACGTCCATTGGCAGCGCTGAACACGGCTTATGCAACGGACGGCATTGTGATCCACGCGACTGGCCAGGCGGAAAAACCAGTGTCATTGATTTACCACCACAAGGACACGGGCTCTGACGCGATCCTTCACCATGTGATCCGGGTGGAGAGCGGAGCCAATGTGACAGTGTTAGAAAACGGGCCAGCCGCGGCGCGTTTTAACAAAGTGATGGAAGTGGACATCGCCGATAACGGCACGTTCCACCACGTGCGCACCCAAGGGCGCGACCACGAACGCCGTGCGGCAACCCACATCTTCACCCGCTTGGGCGAAGAGAGTGTGTTCAAATCATTCACACTGACCGCCAACGGCATATTGACTCGCAACGAATGCATCATCGAATTGACCGGCGACAATGCCGTGGCCCATGTGGCGGGCGCTTGCGTGGGCGACGGCGCGTTTCACCACGACGACACGGTCTTCATCACCCATGATGCGGTGAACTGCGAAAGCCGTCAGGTGTTCAAGAAAGTCCTGCGCAACGGTGCGGTGGGCGTATTCCAAGGCAAAATCCTGGTGAAACAGGGCGCACAGAAAACCGACGGCTACCAGATCAGCCAGTCGCTCCTGTTGGACGACGACAGCCAATTTCTGGCCAAACCAGAGTTGGAGATCTACGCCGACGACGTGGCCTGTTCCCACGGCTCCACATCCGGCGCGATCGACGACACGGCACTGTTCTACCTCAGATCACGTGGCGTCCCGGAAGGTCCAGCCACCGACCTGCTGACTCTTGCCTTTCTGGCCGAAGCCATTGAAGAGATTGAGGATGAAACTCTGGCGGCTGAAATCCTGGATCGCCTGCAAGCCTGGTTGGCCAGGCGCAGGAGCTAACACGCCGTGTCTGTAACGCTCGATATTTTCCAAACCTATCGCCGCCCTCGGGCGGTGATAGCGCGTCACATGGCCGGTGGCGTGCGCGAAGACCGGGCGTTGATATATCTCATGCTTTCCTGCGTGCTGATCTTTGTCGGCCAATGGCCGAGCCTAATGCGAGCATCGTACCTTGACCCCGACATTCCGCTGGATGCCCGATTGGGCGGCGCGCTCATGGGCTGGATCGTCATGGCGCCCTTGGGGCTGTATTTCATTGCCGGCGTCGCCCACATCCTGGCGCGCATTTTTGGCGGGCGTGGGTCATGGTTCACAGCTCGCGTGGCGATCTTCTGGGGGCTTTTGGCAGCCTCACCTTTGTGGATGTTGTCCGGGCTCACCGAGGGCTTCATTGGCGAAAGCCCAGCCACAGACTTGGTTGCCGCCATTGTCTTGGGCGTCACATTGTTGTTTTGGGGTTTGGGCATGTGGGAAGCCGAATGGCCCGCCCGCACAGACGCCGCCAAAACCGACAAAGAGACTGCTGTACCGGCGGAAAGAGAGCTAGGATGAGCCAGAATTCTTTGGACCTCAGCGTTTCCAACCTTCTGCCTCTGTTGAAGGCCACTATCCAAACGCCCCGTGACGTGGCGCGCAGCTTGGTTGCGGTGGGTATGGGGCAGGAGGCTCTGTGGACCGCGCTCTACCTGGTGACGACCGTCGGCATTGTTTTGGGCCAACTCCAGGCATTTTTCTTGCTGCAAGCGGTGCCCGCCGAGGGGCCATACATGCTGCTCCTGTCCAACCCCATTGTGCGGGCCGGGTTTTGGTGGTTGACCGTTTTCGTGATGGTCCAAGCCATATTCCGCATGGGCAACGTGATGGGGGGCACCGGAACGTTGGAAGGCAGCCTGGCGGTGACAACGTGGTTGGCGGTCGTGGTGGTGACGTTCCAGGTGTTGCAGACCCTGGCGCTCTTTATCCTGCCGTGGATCGCGCAGTTGATTACGTTGGTGTCCATCCTGCTTGTGATCTGGGTTTACACCAATTTTGTCGCCGAACTGCATGGCTTCGACAATTTGGTGATGGTTTTGATCGGCAGCATCGTGGCCGGTCTGTCGTTGATGTTTGCTTTGAGCTTGGTGCTGTCGCTTGTGATGACATCGCTGGGCATGACCCCGGAGGATTTGGTCGGTGTATGACGTAGATAAAATCCGTGGCGACTTTCCCATCCTGGCGCGGCAAGTGAACGGCAAACCTTTGGTTTACCTGGACAATGGCGCATCGGCGCAAAAACCGCAGGTCGTGATCGATGCGGTGACCAAGGCCTACGCCGAAGAATATTCCAACGTCCACCGTGGGCTACATTTCCTGTCCAATCTGGCCACAGAGAAATATGAGTCGGTCCGTGGCGTCGTCGCCAAGTTTCTGGGTGCTGAGGACGAACATGAAATCGTCCTAAATTCTGGCACCACCGAAGGCATCAACATGGTGGCCTATGGCTGGGCCATGCCGCGGTTCGAACCGGGCGACGAGATCGTGCTCACCGTGATGGAGCATCACGCGAATATCGTGCCTTGGCACTTTTTGCGGGAACGCCAAGGGGCGGTGCTGAAATGGGTGGATGTGGACGCTGTGGGGGCTTTGGATACCCAGAAGGTCATCGATGCCATCGGACCACGCACCAAACTTGTGGCCATCACGCACCTGTCCAACGTGTTGGGAACACGTGTGGACGTCAAAGCCATCGTGGACGCCGCCCATGCCAAAGGGGTGGCGGTGCTGGTCGATGGCAGCCAAGCGGCCGTGCACATGCCAGTGGATGTCCAAGACCTGGGCTGCGATTTCTACGCGATCACTGGTCACAAGCTCTATGGCCCCAGCGGGTCTGGCGCGATCTATGTCAAACGGGAACGTCTGGAAGAAATGCGCCCCTTCATGGGGGGCGGTGACATGATCCGCGACGTGTCGAAGGACGTGATCACCTACAACGATCCGCCAATGAAATTCGAAGCAGGCACCCCAGGCATCGTTCAAACCATCGGTCTTGGTGTGGCACTGGAGTATATGATGGGCTTGGGCATGGACGCCATTGAGGCCCACGAAAACAAGCTGCGAGACTATGCGCGCGCGCGTCTGGACGGCTTAAACTGGTTGAACGTCCAAGGGCACACCCCTGATAAAGCGGCGATTTTTTCCTTTACCTTGGAAGGCGCAGCGCACGCGCACGACATTTCCACGGTGCTCGACAAAAAGGGCGTGGCAGTACGCGCAGGCCACCATTGCGCGCAACCGCTCATGCACCACATGGGCGTGCCCGCCACCTGCCGCGCATCATTCGGTCTCTACAACACTGAGGCGGAAGTGGACACTTTGGTGGACGCACTAGAGTTGTGTCACGACCTATTTGCATGATCTGTGTTTAGTATTCGACCGACGATAGGGCAGCTGTGCAACTGCAAATTCGGAACCAGTAGGGTCCGCGATCATTCCGTTGGAATGATCTGCAAAACGAAAGGGTGATCAACTCGTCCAGATTTTCATTTAGAGCGTGTTCACTTCAAATGGTTTCATATCCTGCTGCGTTGAAGAAGTTGTAGCATTCGTCAGGCGTGAAGAGGCTGCAGACATTCCCGACAGCTCGCCAAAGATCGTCGTAAGTTCTCGCGGCAACCTTTCGGATCA
>JBCDIB010000102.1:0-7755 GCA_038749385.1 Pseudomonadota bacterium
CTGCTCACCACCACAGTTGCAGCCGGCTTCTGGGTCATCTCGCTGACGGCGCAGGTGGCCACAGTCACTGCAAGCGCCGCTGCGGCGGCCGTGGCTCACAGACAGGCCATGGCGCGCGCTCTCGCCAGAGCGAAAGCAAAAGCGAGGCTTCGACGAGCCATGGCGGCGATACCCATTGCCGGACTCGGTGTCGTCGCAGAATTGGAGAGGCGCGATTATCTCGAATGGAAGCAGGACAATCCCGACGGAGATTTGACGGAGTATGGCTGCGAAATCGCGGAACTGTCGGCGGAGGTTATTGACGAGGTTCTGCAGGATTTGCCAGAGGCCGTGCGCCCCTCACGCGACTTCGTGCTGTCACTTGTGGCCCAAGCGGGTGCGGCCGATTGCAGGGAGAAACCCAATGGCAGAATTGTCGAGATAACCAACGCCCCGACAGCCAAGACTGAAAACTAGTTTCCACTTACAAAAAAGGCGGGCCTGAGCCCGCCTTTTGAATTTCAAGATACCAGGGCAACCTAGTCGTCGTCGCTGAACTCTTTGCCGGTTTCCTGATCGACCACTTTCATGGACAGGCGCACCTTGCCACGGTCGTCGAAACCCATGAGCTTGACGTAGACTTCGTCGCCCTGGTTGACCACGTCGGTGGTCTTGCCCACGCGTTCATCGGCCAGTTGGCTGATGTGCACCAGGCCGTCCTTGGAGCCGAAGAAGTTCACGAAGGCGCCGAAGTCCATGGTTTTGACCACGGTGCCTTTGTAGATCTCACCCACTTCCGGCTCGGCCACGATGGAGTGGATCCACGCGCGGGCAGCTTCAATCTGCTCGGCAGCAGAAGACGCGATTTTGATGAGGCCTTCGTCGTCAATGTTGATCTTGGCGCCGGTCTTTTCGACGATCTCGCGGATCACCTTGCCGCCGGTGCCGATCACGTCACGGATTTTATCCGTCGGGATCTGCATTTGCTCGATGCGCGGAGCGAACTCGCCCAGCTCGGAGCGGGCTTCCGTGAGCGCATTGCTCATCTCGCCGAGAATGTGCTCGCGGCCGCCTTTGGCCTGCTCAAGGGCAGTTTTCATGATCTCCTGCGTGATGCCGTCGATCTTGATGTCCATCTGCAGCGAGGTGACGCCCTCAGACGTGCCAGCCACTTTGAAGTCCATGTCGCCGAGGTGATCCTCATCGCCAAGAATGTCGGACAGGACTGCGAAACGGTCGCCTTCCTTGATTAGGCCCATGGCGATACCGGCCACCGGACGCTTAAGCGGAACGCCTGCATCCATGAAGGCCAGCGAAGTGCCGCAAACGGTTGCCATCGAGGACGACCCGTTGGATTCGGTGATCTCGGCCACAGCTCGCAGCGTGTAGGGGAACTCTTCCTTGGTGGGCAGCACGGGGCGGATTGCGCGCCATGCCAGCTTGCCGTGACCGATTTCGCGGCGGCCCGGCGATCCCATGCGGCCAGCTTCACCGACGGAGTATGGCGGGAAGTTGTAGTGCAGCATGAAGTTGGACTTGTAGGTGCCCATGAGGCTGTCAATGAACTGCTCGTCATCAGCGGTGCCGAGGGTTGCCACAACCATGGCCTGGGTTTCACCGCGGGTGAAAAGGGCCGAGCCGTGGGTACGTGGCAGGAAGCCCACTTCTGACTGAATCTGACGGACGGTGCTGAGATCACGGCCATCGATGCGGTTACCGGTGTCGAGGATCGCGTTGCGAACCACTTTGGCTTGCAAAGACTTGAACACGGCGCCGATGACTTCCGGCTTATGCTCACTGTCTTCACCGCCAAACTTTTCGGTCACGGTTGCCTTGGCAGCGTCCAGAGCTTCATAGCGCTCTTCTTTGGTGCGGATCTGGTAGGCGGCGGCAATCGCATCACCCACGAGGTCCATCATTTCGCCTTCAAGGGCAGAATTGTCAGCGGGTGTGTGTTCGCGTGGCTCTTTGGCGCATTTCTCAGCGAGCTGAATGATGGCGTCAATGACGGGCTGAAAGCCTTCCTGCCCGAATGCCAGAGCGCCGAGCATGACTTCTTCCGACAGCTCTTTCGCTTCCGATTCCACCATCAGCACAGCATCGCTGGTGCCGGCGATCACAAGGTCCAAATCGCTGTCTGGCATTTCGTCAATATTGGGGTTCAACACGTATTCGCCGTCGATATAGCCAACGCGGGCTGCACCGATTGGGCCCATGAACGGCACGCCGGAAAGCGTGAGCGCCGCAGAGGCGCCGACCATGGCAACCATGTCAGGATCGTTCTCCAGATCGTGCTGCAGCACTGTCAGGACAACTTGGGTTTCGTTCTTGTAGCCTTCCGCGAACAGTGGGCGGATGGGGCGGTCAATTAGGCGCGATGTCAGCGTCTCGGCTTCCGATGGACGGCCTTCACGCTTGAAGAAACCGCCAGGGATCTTACCTGCCGCGAACGCCTTTTCTTGGTAGTTCACGGTGAGCGGGAAAAAGTCGATGCCTGGCTTGGGCTTCTTGGCGGACACAGCCGTTGCGAGCACAACGGTCTCGCCATACGTTACGAGGACAGCGCCGTCGGCCTGGCGGGCGATCTTGCCCGACTCCAGCGTCAGCGGACGGCCGCCCCATTCGATTTCGATTTTATGATGGTCAAACATTCGTACATCCTTGCCCGTGGCCGCATCTTCGGTTCCGGGCGTATATTGCGGGCACCTGATTGTGCTCCGCGCGGTTTCAATTGGTCATGTGCGAAAAGGTAGGCCATTTGCCTTCGGCCCGTCCGGTCATGACATCTGCCAGCTGGCAGGGAGGAGCGGAGATGCACATGCAAATTACCGCCCCAAAGCAAAGCGCCCGAACCAAACGGTCGGGCGCGTTGCACATTTGGTTAGCGGCGCAGGCCCAAACGCTCGATCAGTGAGCGGTAGCGGCCTTCGTCTTTGCCTTTAACGTAGTCCAGTAGACGACGGCGCTGGCTGACCATTTTCAGGAGACCACGACGGGAGTGGTTGTCCTTCTTGTGGCCTTTGAAGTGTTCGGTAAGGTTCGCAATGCGCTCCGAGAGAATTGCAACCTGCACTTCGGGCGAACCTGTGTCGCCTTCTTTGGTTGCATATTCTTTGACAAGTTCGTTCTTGCGTTCAGCAGTGATCGACATCGTGGGGTCCTTTTCAATTTAAGGGTGACAAGCCACGGACCAAGATGTCGTCCAGTCCGGGCGGTAGACGAGACGACGAGCGCCTCGCCGCGTGATATAAGCGAAGTGTGGATATCACACCAGTGTTTTGTTTCGGGCGTATCGTCTCGCCTTCTTGAGATCAAACCATCGGCTTGGGGACCAGTGCGACGAAAATCACCGTCACCACATGGAACATCAAATGGTTTGGCCAGCTTTTGCAGGGCCGCAAACGGTCCATGCCGGGTTGGAGCAAAGACGATCAAGGTCGATACTTTGACCAGCTGACGGCCCCAACCGACCTGCAGACGCAAGCGCTTGAAAGGGAGATGATTGCTGAGCAGATCCGGCGCATAAACCCGACCATCCTGTGCATACAGGAGGGGCCCAGCTTGAAGCTTATCCCGCTTCTGGTGGAGTTTTGCGAAGTGGATCTGGAGGGCAAATGGACATTGGTCCGCCATCCCACCAACGCCTTTGATGACTACAAGATAAATGGCCAGCGGGGCATCTACTTTCTCGTCGCAACAGATATGTGGGCTGCCTTGAACCCCCGTCTGATGCCCGTCACGCGCTGGTATGAAGCGACCGCCCGCCGATCGCGAACGTTTGCAGCGCCCGAAGGCGAGCATGGGGAAACATGGTCGGTTAATCACCCACACTTCAAGGGCTCAAAGCCTCGGCAATCGGTTTGGGCCAAATGGTCTGATGAGAAGAAGCGAAACTATCTGGAATTTGCCAATATAGGCGCGGTCGATCCACCTGAACGGCTGGAAGATGTGCTGCCGGTCAACTTTGACCCCAAAGAGCATCGGCACTACCGACACCCGCAGACCCTGACATGTACCATCGGCGGCCGCCGCCTGGATCTGATCGGTGTCCATTTCAAATCCAAATACATCAGCCCCGCGCTCAACAATAAGGCCGAGCTTCTGCACCTGCGCAAGCTCACACGAAAGCAGCGCTCGGAATTGGAGGAGGCTGAGCGCGAGGCGGTGGAAGCGCGCATAAAGATCACCACCGAAGTCACAAATGTCCGCTACTTCATCGAAGATCGCTTTGACGAAGAACCCAATCCCGCAATCATGGTTCTGGGAGACTTTAATGATGGGATCGGCAAGGAGTATTTTGAGCGTCGCTACCTTTTTCACGACATGATCTCGAATCTTCAGGGCGACATATTCACGCCTGAGCGCTATCTGAACCACGCGCTTTTCGATTACGGCCAGAGTGGAGCTGATGACTTCCGCTGGACTCACCGCTTCCACGACAAGTGGGACAGCGACCCCAATAATGTCGTGGAGCGAGGCCTTTTGATTGACCACATCATGTTTACCCAATCCATGGTGGGCAATGCCGACTTCTCCAAGTCAACCTTCAATATTTCTGCAGGAGCGGGTCGTGTCGAACATGAATTTCACGCGGCAGTGAACGCTCTTTTCGCCACTGATAAAGACGGTACCTCAGACCACAGACCCGTGTCGGTGGATGTGCACGTGGCCGGTCCGGTCGATGTGGCGTGAAGAAACACGCCACTGATCAGTCGCGACTGCTCCAAAGCGATTGCTCACGTAAAAAAGGCCCGCGCGAGGCGGGCCTTTGAATGTCTGGAGCTGCAAAACTCTTAGCTGTGCCTGACGATCACCCGGGCACCTGGCTGCACGCGATTGTACAGATCGATAATGTCGTGGTTCATCAAACGAATGCAGCCAGAGGAAGCGTTGGTGCCAATAGACCACCATTCGGGCGAACCGTGGATACGGTACAGCGTGTCGCGACCGCCGCGCATCAGATACATGGCGCGGGCACCAAGGGGGTTGTCAAGACCACCAGGTTTGCCGCCACGGTATTTGGCGAGCTCAGGCTTACGCCGGATCATGGCTGGCGGTGGTGTCCAGGTTGGCCATTGGCGCTTCCAGCCAACTTTAGCGGTGCCAGCCCAAGTGAAGCCCTGCTTGCCCACGCCAACGCCGTAGCGCATGGCGGTGCCGCCTTTTTCGACCAAGTACAGATATTTCTGCTTTGTGTTCACGATGATCGTGCCAGGGCGATATTTGGTGTCATAGGACACCCGTTTGCGCTTCCACTTGGAGTTCAGCTTGCCTCGCGGGATGGCGGGCACTTTGAACTTGCCGTCAGAAATGGACGCATAATTGTTTAGAGATGACTTGCTGCTGCCAGCCATCTCCGTGCAACCCGTAATCGCCACTGCACCGAGAACCATCGCGCAGATGGTCCACATGGAAAACTTCATTTTACAACCCTCAACCCAGAAATGACGACGCTGCCTGATGCGAGCGCGGCCCCCGTTTCAACTTCTGTCATTTAGCGTTATTGTGGTTAATGATTTGCTAGTCATGCCCATGCGGCAGGTGCTTGTGAACACCATGTCCGGTTTGTCGCATGCCGTCTCTATTGTGCAACAGATTCACCTTGAAACGCCGAGCGACACCCATCGGGAATGCCGATATGAGCATCGTAAGCATCAACACCAAACCGCCACTCCTGGATGGCCGCCAATCCGACAGGGCAATGTCGATTCGGCGCGGCCTGCAGCGCATGTTTCATAGTTTGCGGTGCAGCACATTGGCTGAATTGACGCTTACGAACGGAAGGCGGGCCGATTTGGTGAGCCTTTGCCCGAAAGGCCGCATCACCATAGTGGAAATCAAGTCATCGACCGAGGACTTCAGAGCCGACACCAAATGGCCGGACTATCGCAATTTCTGCGACTCTTTTTTCTTTGCAACGTTGCCGGACGTACCGGCCAACCTGTTCCCCGACACAGAGGGTCTGATCATCGCTGACAGATATGATGCGGAAATCGTGCGCGATGCTGAAGAGGATCTATTGTCAGCCGCACGTCGCCGAACAGTGGTCCAACGTTTCGCGTCGTGCGCGGCAGAGCGGCTGATGCACGCTGAGATGGCCAGCGAGGAGATTGCCTCGCTGACACATGTTCAAGGTCAGTAGCTGCCAGGGCCCTAGCGGGGCGCGCGCTTTGCCAAGATGCGCTGCAGCGTGCGGCGGTGCATGTTGAGACGGCGGGCCGTCTCGGACACATTGCGATCACACAACTCGTAAACGCGCTGAATGTGCTCCCAACGGACGCGGTCTGCACTCATCGGGTTTTGTGGTGGCGGGGCCTTGTCTTCCGGACGGCGCAAGAGCGCATCCATGCTCTCATCGGCGTCAGCGGGCATTGACAGAGAGTCGATGGCACCGACCTTCACAGCCGTAACGGCGGACGCGATATTGCCGTAGCCAGTGAGCACGACGGTGCGTGTGGAAGGCGATCCGCTGCGCAACGCTTCCACGACATCGAGGCCGTTACCGTCTTCCAGTCGCAGGTCCACCACTGCGAAATCGGGGGGCGACAAGCGCGCCCGGGACAAACCCTCCCGCACATTATCGACGATCTCCACAACGAAACCACGGCTTTCCATGGCGCGGCCAAGGCGGGTCAGAAACGGTTTGTCGTCATCCACCAGCAAAAGGGTCTTGCCCGCAACGCTGCGAACCAATTCTTCATCGGCAGAGGGGCGCGGACCAATGGGGGCCTCGTCGGCATTGGTACCGGAAACGTGCATATCCATAACAATCATCCTTCTTTGCCTTTACTACGCGCGAAAACCGTTTTGGTTCACTGCGTTGCGTCGGATCTGCGGGCCGCCCAATTGCCCTCTTGGTGGCGTTTGCCGGCTTCAAAAGCAGTTCTTGGCCAACGGACTTCGACGCTGGCCCCTATCGCTTGATGTTGTGTTGCGTATAGCCGCGCACGCCGTGATCGCTTTTCCGCCTGCGGGTCAGCCGACGCTATGTTGGCGGCCTCAACGGTCGCGCCAGACCTTTCGAGGAGCGTCTTGGCGATGAACAAGCCCAGACCCAAGCCACCGGCCCGGTCGCCATGTTCTCCGCCATCCACCGGTATGGACCGCCGGGACATGTTGGGTTCGCCGAACCGCTCGAGATTTTCGATGGAAAAACCGGGCCCATCGTCGGTGACCGAGACGATGATTTCGGTTTCGTTCCAGCCAACCTCAACAACGACCTTGCTTTGGGCAAAATCAAGGGCGTTTTCCACGATGTTGCCAAGGCCGTGCAAAACGCCGGGGCTGCGCACCGCCTCTGGTTCCGGCGACCCGTCGCTCGCTTCCCCGATTTTGAAGTCGATGAACACGTCAGGCTCCGCTTCGCGTAATGGCTCAAGCACCTGCTCCACCATGGTGGCGGGGGTGACAATCGGGAAATGCTCCGAACCATCGCCGCCAAGATTGTTCAGCCGCTTGAGGATATCGCGGCAGCGGGCAGCCTGACTGACAATAAGTTGCAGGTCTTCCTTGACCGGATCGCCGGAACCGGCAGCGCGGTCCAACTCTTTGGCGGTAAGCGAGATGGTGGCCAGCGGTGTGCCCAGCTCATGGGCGGCAGCAGCCGCTATGCCATCAAGCGCCTGCATGTGCAGTTCGCGCTGCAGCACCATTTCAGTGGCGGTCAATGCATCGTACAGCGCCCGGGATTCGCGGCCCACGCGGTACACATAAAAAGTGGTGAAGAGCACAGCCACGGTAAGGGCTGCCCAGACGCCGAGCACATAGGTGGCGGGC
>JBCDIB010000103.1:0-7754 GCA_038749385.1 Pseudomonadota bacterium
AGTAAATTGGTTTTGGACATGTTCGCCCGCTCGGCAATGCGCTCCACCGATGCACCGCGATAGCCCTCGGCGGCAAACACCTCGAGCGCCGCATCGCAGATGGCTTTGCGCTTGATGGTCTGAATGCGGCTGCGGCCTTTTGCGGGCGCATTTGCGTTAGAAAGGGTAAGGCTGCTTGACCGGTCCATAGTGCTTTCATAGGCTCGCTTTTGACCAGACAGTCAAGTTTTGCCGAACAGTTTCGGCATCGACACCAAACAGCGCGGTAGCGCGGACGACCACCGAAAGAACGCCGTATGAAGACCATTCAGAATGCCATTGGCGGCAAACTAGTCACCTCAAGTTCCGACCGCAGCCAAAAGGTGTTCAACCCCGCAACGGGGGAGCCGGTGGCGACACTGCCTTTGTCCACAAGTGACGAGCTAAACGCCGCCGTTGAAGCCGCCAAAGCAGCGCTGCCTGCGTGGGCCAATATGCCTCCGCTCAAGCGCGCGCGCTACATGTTCAAGTTCAATCAGCTACTTAATGAGAATGTCGACGATCTGGCCCATGCCATCTCAGAGGAGCACGGCAAGACCTTTGAAGACGCCAAGGGCGAAGTCGCCCGCGGTATCGAGGTGGTGGAATTCGCCTGCGGCATCCCCAACCTGCTCAAGGGTGAGTTTTCGCGCAATGTTGGTCCGGGCATTGATACGATCGGTGACCGCCAACCGCTGGGCGTGGTGGCGGGCATCACGCCGTTTAACTTCCCAGCCATGGTTCCGCTCTGGATGTACCCGATGGCGATCGCATGCGGGAACACATATGTCCTCAAGCCGTCCGAACGGGACCCGTCTGCCGTCATGCTGGCCTACGAGCTGTTCAAGCAAGCGGGCTTCCCGGACGGCGTGCTGAACGTCGTGCACGGCGACAAGGAATGTGTGGACGCGATCCTGCAGCACCCCGATGTGAAAGCTGTGAGTTTTGTCGGCTCGACCCCGATCGCCGAATATGTGTACGCCACTGGCACGGCTGCAGGTAAGCGTGTGCAGGCGCTGGGAGGCGCCAAGAACCACATGGTGATCATGCCCGACGCAGACATGGACAAGGCGGCCGATGCTCTGATGGGCGCAGGCTATGGCTCCGCCGGCGAGCGGTGCATGGCGATCTCTGTTGCCGTGCCGGTGGGGGAAGAAACCGCCGACAAGCTGGTCGCCGCGCTCAAACCCAAAGTCGAAAGCCTGAAGATCGGTCCCGCCACGGACCCCGAAGCCGAAATGGGGCCGCTGGTGACCAAGGACGCGCAGCAGCGTGTATTGGGCTACATAGACGCTGGCGAGAAGGAAGGCGCGGAACTGGTCGTCGATGGTCGTGGCTTCTCGCTTCAAGGATATGAAAACGGCTATTTCGTTGGCGGCACATTGTTCGACCGCGTGACCACGGACATGAGCATCTACACTGACGAAATCTTTGGCCCTGTCCTCAGCGTTGTGCGCGCAAAGGGCTATAATGAAGCCGTCGAAATGATCGACGCCCATGAATACGGCAATGGCACAGCTATCTTTACCCGCGATGGCGACACGGCCCGCGATTTCGCCGATCGCATCGAGGTCGGCATGGTGGGCATCAATGTGCCGATCCCTGTGCCGGTGGCGTACCACTCCTTCGGCGGGTGGAAGCGGAGCCTGTTCGGCGACCACGACATTTACGGACCCGAAGGCGTGCGTTTCTACACGCGCCTGAAAACCATCACCCAGCGCTGGCCCGACGGCATCAAGGACGGCGCGGTGTTCACCTTTCCGGCATAGGAGCCTGATTTCGTCATCCTCGGCCTTGAGCCGAGGATCCACCTGACCGCTGGCACTGAACCTGAAAGGTGGACCCTCGGGTCGAGCCCTTCGGTGACGAAAAAGAGAGAGCCAATTATGAACAAGCACGTCAACGCACCTGCCAATGCCCCGGGCGAAAACATCCGCATTGACGGTGACAGGCTTTGGGACTCGATCCACGCCATGGCGGAGATCGGGCCGGGAATTGCCGGCGGCTCGAACCGGCAAACGGTGACGGACGAAGACGCCGAGGGCCGCAGGCTATTCCAAGCCTGGTGTGAAGACGCCGGCATGACGATGGGCGTCGACGAGATGGGAACCATGTTCATGCGCCGCGAGGGCACGGACCCGGACGCCCTGCCCGTCTATGTGGGCAGCCATCTCGACACCCAGCCCACCGGCGGGCGCTATGATGGCGTGCTGGGCGTGCTTGGCGCGCTGGAAGTCGTGCGCTCCATGAACGATCTTGGCATCCAGACGAAGCATCCGGTGGTGGTGACCAACTGGACCAATGAGGAAGGCACGCGCTACGCCCCAGCCATGATGGCGTCTGGCGTATTCGTCGGCGTGATCGAACAAGATGACGCCTACAACAAGGTGGATGCCAACGGCCTCAAATTCGGCGATGAACTGCAGCGCATCGGCTGGAAGGGCGGCGAGAAGGTCGGCGACCGCAAGATGCACGCCTTCTTGGAACTGCATATCGAGCAGGGCCCGATCCTTGAAGCCGAAGGCAAGGACATTGGCGTCGTGACCCACGGCCAGGGCCTGCGCTGGATTGAATGCACGGTGACAGGCAAGGAAAGCCACACCGGCTCCACCCCCATGCCCATGCGCAAAAATGCCGGCCGCGGCCTCGCCCAGATCACGGAGCTTGTGCACGAAATCGCCATGGACAACGCGCCCAACGCCGTGGGCGCGATCGGCCACGTGGACGTTTACCCCAACAGCCGCAACATCATCTCCGGCAAGGTGGTGTTCACGGTCGACTTCCGCAGCCACGAACTGGACCGGCTGAACAGCATGGTGGACCGGCTGATGGCCGAAGCGCCCAAGCTGTGCGAAGCGCTGGAGGTCGAGTTTTCTGCCGAGATCGTCGGCCAGTTCGACCCACCCGCCTTTGATGAAAAGCTGGTCAACTCCATCCGCGACGCCGCCGAGCGCCTTGGCTACAGCCACATGGACATCATCTCCGGGGCCGGCCATGACGCCTGCTGGATCAACCGCGTCGCCCCCACCGCCATGATCATGTGCCCCTGCGTTGATGGCCTGAGCCACAACGAAGCCGAAGAGATCAGCAAGGAATGGAGCACCGCAGGCGCGGAAGTGCTGTTCCATGCCGTGCTGGAAGCTGCCGAGGTGGTGGGGTGAAGGCCACTGATACTATCTCGCAATATGGCCGCATACGTCGCCTTGCTAACCGCTACTGTTGGGGCGTTCAAACCCAACTAAGTCGAATTCAGGTTAGCCAAAAGCTGTTGCAAACTGGTCGCGATACAATCGACTACGTCCACTACGATATGAAAAACGACTGGGAAGCACTTTCGGTTCTATTGGTCAGGCTTCGACGATGTTTTCCGTTTCTCGAAAGCTTGAAGCCAGAACTTTGCCTTGATCCAGCATTCGCGGAACAATTCGATGTGCTCCTACCATCTCTTTCGAAGTTGCGAAATTTCGAGGAGCACTGGGACGAATATTCGCGCGGAGATGGTAGGAACACAGCGGCTGCGTGGGGACACTTGGAGACCTACACATTTGGAGTCGATCACTTTTCAAATGGCGTGGGCAGCATCGAAGCAAAGAATGCTCAGGAAGCCAGCACGCTAACGTGGAAGGCCGTACTCTCGCTGGAGGATCAAGCAAAGGCGCAAGGCTTCCTGACGTTTGATGATCGGTACGGACCTCACGGAAAGTTTAGGAGAACAATATGACCCTCACCACCATCCGCAACGGCACGGTCGTCACGGCCGATCTCACCTACAATGCTGACGTTCAGATCGAGGACGGGGTCATCACGGCCATCGGGCCGAACCTTTCTGGCGGCGAGGAGTTGGACGCGTCGGGCTGCTACATCATGCCGGGCGGGATCGACCCACATGTGCACCTCGAAATGCCGTTCATGGGCACCTATTCCTCCGATGATTTTGAGAGCGGCACGCGTGCGGCGCTGGCTGGTGGCACCACCATGGTGGTGGATTTTTGCCTGCCGAACCCCGGCGAAAGCCTGCTGCAAGCCATTGACCGCTGGGACAACAAGTCCACCCGCGCCAATTGCGACTACTCCTTCCACATGGCGGTGACGTGGTGGGGCGAGCAGGTGTTCAATGAAATGGAGACCGTGGTTCGCGACAAGGGCATCAACACCTTCAAGCACTTCCTCGCCTACAAAGGCGCGCTGATGGTGAACGATGACGAGCTCTATTCATCCTTCCTGCGCTGTGCAGAACTGGGCGCAACGCCCATGGTACACGCCGAAAATGGCGATGTAATCGCGGAACTCAGCGCCAAGCTAATTGCCGAGGGCAACACCGGACCGGAGGCCCACGCCTATTCGCGACCCAGCCAGGTGGAAGGCGAAGCCACCAACCGCGCCATCATGATTGCCGATATGGCCGGTGCGCCGCTCTATGTGGTGCACACGTCTTGCGAAGAGGCCCACGAAGCCATCCGCCGTGCCCGCATGCAGGGCAAGCGCGTCTGGGGTGAGCCGCTGATCCAGCATCTGACGCTGGATGAGAGCGAATATTTCCACGAGGATTGGGACCATGCCGCCCGCCGCGTGATGAGCCCGCCCTTCCGCAACAGGCAGCACCAAGACAGCCTGTGGGCAGGCCTGTCCGGCGGCACGCTGTCCGTCGTCGCCACCGACCATTGCGCCTTCACCACCGAGCAGAAGCGCTACGGCGTGGGGGATTTCACCAAGATCCCCAACGGAACCGGCGGACTTGAAGATCGCATGCCCATGCTGTGGACCCACGGCGTCGCCACCGGTCGGCTGACAATGAACGAGTTTGTGGCAGTGACCTCCACCAACATCGCCAAGATCTTGAATATGTACCCCAAGAAGGGTGCCGTGCTGGTGGGCGCGGATGCGGATCTCGTGGTTTGGGACCCGGAGAAGGAAAAGACCATCACCGCGGGCAGCCAGCAGAGCGCCATCGACTACAATGTGTTCGAGGGCAAGAAGGTCAAAGGCCTGCCTCGCTACACGCTCAGCCGCGGGCACGTGTCAGTGATGGACGGCGAGGTGAAGACGCAGGAAGGCCACGGTAAGTTCGTCAAACGCGAGCCGAACGGCACGGTGAACAAGGCCCTGAGCCAGTGGAAAGAGTTGACCGCACCGACGCCCGTGGAGCGGAGCGGCATTCCAGCTACGGGAGTCTAGTACTCACTCATCACATACTCATGGCGTTGGGACAGCAATACAGCCCAATTATCCGCGCCAATATCTAGGAAAGGATGGCCATCAATTTTTGTTCTGACCAAAGCCTGTGCCGTCGCGATGCACTCAAGCGTAACACAATCATACTGCGCCTGTTGGTCGTGGGATAACTGGGTGACGTGAATGAAGTCGATATCTGAAAAACTGGCATCAAACGCTTCAGGAGCACTGCCAAAACGATGAAACTCTGCTGCCTTTTCAATTGCCTCTGAAATTTCATCCAGCTCGGAGTGTTGGAGATGCTTTCCCCCGCGCTTATTGGCCATGTGCTTGACGATCTGTCGGCGTTTGAAAATCCGGCCCCCGTAATACAGCACCGGAGCTTCGATAAAGGCGGATGGCTTCATGTCGACGATGACACTTTTTTCCGAATTTTCTCTAATGAGGCGCAACGCTAGGTGTTTCTCAACTGAGTCGGGTGAGCCAAGGACGACGCTATTTGAAATTCGATAGTCTTCTGCCACTGCACCCAGAGTGGCCACGAAATGCACAGGATCAAGGATGCTAGCGCAACTGACCAAGCCAGAACCTTGCACGGCAGGAACCGTGATTTTTCCGGTTAGCACTCGCCCCAGCCTACCAAGATCACCGTCAGCTACCCAGCGGCGTAGGATTGGCGAAACGACTGTCCGTATCTCCCTAACGCTGATGGGCTTCTGCGGATGTACCGCCGAATGCAGAGTTTCTAAGTCGTCGGTGAAGACTTCAGACAGAGACGGAATTCGACCGATCATGTCACTTGACCCTACTAAAATACGTTGCGCGGCATATGGCTGATAAACCTGTAATTTCAAGCGCATCCCTCGACCTGACGTTCGAAACCAATGACGGTCCGGTCCATGCCCTTTCCGGCATCGATCTCGACATTTTCAAAGGCGAGTTCGTGTCGTTCATCGGCCCTTCGGGCTGCGGGAAGACTACCCTGCTCCGCGTGATTGCGGACCTCGAAACACCCACGGGTGGTTCGATCACCGTCGATGGCATGACGCCGGAGAATGCCCGCAAGGCGCGGTCCTATGGCTATGTGTTTCAGGCGGCGGCGCTCTATCCGTGGCGCACCATCGAGAAGAACGTCGCCCTGCCGCTGGAAGTGATGGGCCTGCCCAAAGCCGAGCAGCAGCGGCGCATCGCGGCGAACCTCGAGCTGGTGAACCTTGCCGGCTTTGAGAAGAAATATCCGTGGCAACTGTCCGGCGGCATGCAGCAGCGAGCGTCCATCGCCAGAGCGCTGGCGGTGGAGCCGGACATGCTGCTGATGGACGAGCCCTTCGGTGCGCTGGACGAAATTGTGCGTGACCATCTCAACGAGCAGCTCAACAAGCTGTGGCACCGCACACAGAAGACGGTGGTCTTCGTCACCCACTCCATTCCCGAAGCGGTGTATCTGTCCACCAAGATCGTCGTCATGAGCCCCCGTCCTGGGCGCATCTATGACATCATTGATTGCGATCTGGGCGATGAACGTTCTCTCGACATCCGCGAAACACCGGAATTTCTGGCCATAGCCGCCCGCGTCCGCGACGGGCTGAAAGCGGGGCATGCTTATGATGAGTAGTCGCCCGTGACTTATCTCCGCGCCACCGCCCTGCCTGTCATCACCATAACAGCGATCCTTATCGCCATATGGTATCTTGCGGCGATCTTTCTGAACTCAGCCTTCGAATTCGACACGGCGGAGCGGCGCGATATTGAAACGTCCTGGGCTCAGGTCATCCCAGCCACAATGACCCAGAAACGGCCCGTGCTGCCGCCGCCCCACCAGATAGGCGCGGAGATGTATGACACCATCATCGACAAGAAAATCACGTCCAAGCGCAGCCTGGTCTATCATGGGTGGATCACGCTTTCGGTGACGCTACTGGGCTTTGCCATGGGCACGGCGTTGGGTGTGCTGCTGGCCATCGGCATCGTGCATAGCCGGGTGCTGGACATGTCGCTGCTGCCCTGGATCATAACATCGCAAACCATTCCCATTCTGGCGCTAGCGCCGATGTTGATTGTAGTGATGAATGCGGTGGGAGTGACCGGCATCGTGCCCAAAGCGATGATCGCCACTTACCTTTCCTTCTTCCCGGTGACCGTGGGTATGGTGAAGGGGCTGCGTTCGCCGGAAGCCATGCAGATGGACCTGATGCACACATACAGCGCCAATCGCGCGCAGACGCTTTGGAAGCTAAGGCTGCCCGCTTCGGTGCCTTATCTGTTTGCCTCCATGAAGGTGGGGGTAGCGGCATCGCTGGTGGGGGCTATCGTGGCTGAAATGCCCACCGGCGCGGTGGCAGGTCTGGGGGCGCGACTGCTGGCGGGGTCCTATCGCGGACAGACGGTGCAGATATGGTCGGCGCTGCTGACGGCCGCCATCATGGCTGCAATTCTGGTGGCCATAATCGGCTTCGTTGGCAATTGGCTCAACCGCCGTATGGGCCAGCGCGAAGAGGGGCTGGCGTAATGGAGCCGAGTACGATCCTGACGCTTGCAATCGTCTTTTGGGCGCTAGCCTTCGC
>JBCDIB010000104.1:0-7741 GCA_038749385.1 Pseudomonadota bacterium
GTTTGATGAATATGTGCGCGAACTCCGCCGCGCCCGGGACCTCGAAGAGTTCGACAGCTTCCGCAAGAACCGCGGCAAATCCGTCGACAGCGATGATGATCGGGGCTCGGTCCCGAACTTCAGCTAGGGCGCCTGCATCGCCTGTTGGAAAGCGGGGCTTCGGCCCCGTTTTTTATTAGGTCAGGCTCTACTTGTCTTGCCTTTTTCATCGCATCTGTTGGCCGTGGCAGTCGCAACCCCGGTCAGATGGTCGATAAAAACACGCAGGCGCCGGGGCATGTGCCTGTTGGGCGGAAAGAGGATGTTGATGGGAAATGTGCCCCAGTCCGCATCCCCCAGCACTTCGACCAATTCTCCCGACGCCAGCTTGTCCCTCACGATAAAGTCCGGTGCCCGTTGAATGCCAAGGCCAGCGACTGCGGCGGCCATCAGAGCTGTACCGTCAGACGCGCGCAGCCGGGTGACCGGGCGGACGTTGATTTTCTGGCCCTGCCAATTGCACTCCCAATGGCCAGAGCTGTTTTTGGAATTGGAATAGTGCAACCCGGGCACGGCATTGAGAGACTTCGGTGTTTCAAAAGGCCCGTACTTGGCGATGAAAGAGGGCGATGCACAAACGATCAAGCGCGATGTGGCCAGCTTGCGGGCCACAAGACTGGAATCATCCAGATTGCCCACCCGCACCGCAGCGTCGAAGCCTTCCTCCACCAGATCCACCCGCCGGTCGTCCAATTGCACGTCGAGAACAAGGTCCGGCTGGTTGACCATGAATTCCGTTATCTTCGGCACCAATTCCATATTGCCAAACGTGAGCGGCACTGAGATGCGCAGCGTGCCTGACAGCGAGCAATTGTCCGCAGCTGCCAGCTGTTCCATCTCATCGAGATCAGCCATCACTCGCCGCGCACGCTCGTGGAACTGGCGGCCTTCATCGGTCAAGCTCATCTGACGCGTGGTGCGCAAGATCAGCTGGACGCCGAGGCGCTCTTCAAGATCTTTCAGCCGACGGCTCACAGCGGAAGGCGCAACGTCCAGCGCATCGGCGGCACCGGATATGCTCTGACTTTCCACCACTTGCAGAAAAACGCGAAGGTCCTCGAAACGGTCGGCCATGGAATATCCTGTTCAATTGCATTCTTGCGGAACCGAGAATGGTCTGTTGTCGTTTAGCATCTTTCATGCGCGATGATGTTGCAATACTCCATCGTCTATCAACGATGAAAGGTCATCAAATGTCTGACACTCTAAATATTCTCCGCGTCGACTCCTCCATGCGCCGGGAGGGCTCCATCACCCGTGATCTCGCCAGCAAAGTGATCGACAAACTGTCTCAAGACACAAACACATCGGTTGTCGTCCGGGACCTGTTGGACGGTGTTGAGCATGTGGACGAGGCGTGGCTGGCCGCCAACTGGACTCCCGCCGATGAGCGCACGCCTGAACAAAGCAGCAAGCTCACTGACTCTGACACCATGATCAATGAAATCAAGGCAGCGGATGTGCTGGTCATCGGCGCGCCGGTCTATAATTTTGCCGTGCCCGGAGCGCTTAAGAGCTGGGTCGACATGGTGTGCCGCGCCGGTGAGACCTTTCGCTACACCGAAAACGGACCGGTGGGTCTGCTGGAAGGCAAGCGTGCAGTCATCGTCATGGCATCCGGCGGCACGAAAGTCGGTAGCGAGATAGATTTCGCATCCGGTTACTTGCGTCACATCATGGGCTTTATCGGCATTACCGACGTGGAATTCGTGGCTGCAGACAGGCTTATGGCAGATCAGGCCGAAGCCATGGAAAGCGCCAAGGCAGATATTGCAAAGCTCGCGGCCTAGGCTCTTTTTCTAACCAATTTCCATAGAGCCTCGCCAAAACTGGCGAGGTTCTTTTTTGGCTTTCCATTTCGGCGCGATGTCAGGCGCGAGAGCGATGAGACTTGTTCCCGTTTTTGGTCAAGGGACCGGACTTGGTCGCGTAAGCCCTCCGCGTTCCAGTACAGCAAGCTTGCCATGCCGTTGGACATCATGATCCGTGCGATGAATGACCAAATCTGTCGCGTGAAGATATCATCCGGGTGCACGCCACCACTGCTGTCTGGAAGGTCGTCGGCCAACCACAAACCGACAGCGTTGCGTGTGTTCGGAAACGCACCATACAGGTCGATCCAGACGTATTGATGTTGGTCCGCAGCCTCAATGATGATGGGTCTTATGCTTTTGATCCACTCCACGTCGCGATTGTTTTGCGAATCAGACGCTGTGTTGGGCACCAATAGAACAACGCTGCATTTCGAGATGCTTCCCAGCTCTGATTTACGGAACTTTGCCAGCGCAGCGTTGTAGTTGTTTTTGAATATCTCAATGTCGCCGTGAACTGCGCCATCATTCACGCCAATACCGTAAATAATCAGCGACGGCTCACCACGAAGGTGCTCTGTAAGCCTTTTGCTCATATCTGCGCTGGATGCTTGATCTACGGCAGCGTTTATTACGTTGTGACTAAAAATGCCGGCCTGCGAAAATTCCTGCAGCAGAACATTTTCAGGTTTATTTGCCGCTTGAAAAACTGCACTTCCCGTGACTGTGCTATCGCCCGAAAGAAAAATTTTCGCCGATGCGCCGGAATGAAGGGTGTTTGATTAAGCCCACAAATATTCCAGGTTGGAAACGAAAGTAGAGGTACTTGGATATGTATTTTTTTGCACACTAATACCGCTTGATTGGATGTTTCACGCTGTATTTATTCATTATCCATGCTGTGACAACTGGCACTCACGTACCGCAAATTTCGTCGTGTAACGGCCTCGTTTCGACGTTTCAGTTCCGTATCCACCCCTTGTGGCCGCGTTGATTTGAAGACAGCGCGAATCATCTAAGTTCGCCCCATGGGACTTTTTCAGCGCAAATTGAGGTCTGACGAGCTGGCGACGGCGATCAAATTGTTCGATCTCTACGGCGATCTGCTGCCTGTTCTGGTGCGTGAGAATGTTCGCGCCACGCGCTTCACATTGCGCCTCGACAAAACCGGGCAGGGGCTAACGGTCACCGTGCCTCCCGGCGCACCACGTAGTGCGGTGGAAGATTTCCTGTCTCGTCACGCGGGATGGATCGTCGCACAGCGTTTGAAGCGGCCTGCCGCCGAGACTCCAAAAAATGGCGGCCTCATGCCCCTACGCGGCCAACTCCACCGCATCGCCCACCAAACGGGACGTGGAACCACGCATGTTCGGGCGAGTGTTGATGATGTGCCATCCCTTCATGTCTTTGGAGATGGTGCGCATCTGCCGCGGCGCGTGGCGGATTTTCTAAAGCGTCAGGTCCGCGATGATCTCAACCGCCTGAGCCGCGTCCATGCCGCCTCGCTGGGCGTGAAGCCATCGCGCATCGTGTTGCGTGACACAACGAGCCGTTGGGGGTCGTGTTCGTCCACAGGTACGCTCAGCTATTCGTGGCGCATCATCATGGCCCCGCCGGAGATCATCGATTATCTCGCAGCCCATGAGGTGGCTCACTTGCGCGAAATGAATCATGGCCCGCACTTCTGGGCGCTAGTGGAACAGCTGTGCCCATACTATAAGACCCACCGGCAATGGCTGAGGCAGCACGGGCAGTCCTTGCACGCCTGGCAGTTTGGGTAGGATCGAACCGCCGTCTGGTGTGAGTGATTTGTGGGGGCATGATGGCGTATTTTGGGGTTAAACAGTTAGCGCGCGTGGGTGTCATCTCTCTGGCGATAGCCGCGCCCATGGTGCTGGTTGGTTGCCAGGGTGCCAAAGACGGCGCCCAGCGCTTCGGTGCCGCCAATTATGCGCGCTTTGCTATCAACAAGCCCTACACACGGGCGGCGAATTTACCTGATCTGGGTGAAACCAATCTGCTGAAAATCGGAAAATCGACAGCCTATGGGCCGATGATTGGCAGTTACAGATTGTCCAATGGGGACACAGTTTATCGCCATTTCAAGCCACAAAGCGCAGGGTCCTCGACACTCGATCTGGGCCTTGTCTCGACCGAAGGCGAGGCATTCGTGGTTTATCTCACATGGATGCGGGTGAATGCCGCCGGCATTGTGAGCGAAGTCGCCACCGGCACGGTTCCCGGCGGCAATCAACGCTGCTTGGGTTTTGTAGGCGGCGTCATCCGAAAGTGCGAAGATCAGGCGGCACAAGACCAGTCCCTCGCTTTTTATGATTCTGTTGTGCGAACCCGCGATGGCCAGGGGGTCTATGCCGCCTGGGGAGCACCGGTTACAGCTGCGACCCCAACCCTGTCCGAGGAGCAACAGCTGGAGCGGATACAGCCCATTCCGGGCGGGCGCTGAGTTACGTGCATCGAGGATATGATTCCATGGACATAAAGATCTGCGGTTTGCGCAACGTGGCCGCCATTGATGCGGCGATTGCCGGCGGTACGACGCATACGGGGTTCATCTTCTTCCCCAAAAGTCCCCGCCACGTGGCGGACATGGGCCTGGCGCGAGACTTGGCCAGCGCGGTGGACCGACGTGCAAAAGTGGTGCCGGTGACTGTGAATGCCGATGACGCCATGTTGGACGATATCGTTGCCGCCATGGCACCCGACATGCTGCAATTGCACGGCGGCGAAAGCCCTGATCGGGTGGCGGAGGTGAAAGAGCGCTACCAAATGCCGGTTATGAAGGCCTTTGCGATCCGTGACGAAGCAGATTTTGACAAGATTGGTCCCTATCGAGGTGTGGCGGACAGGTTCCTGTTCGACGCCAAGGCCCCTCCCGCCGGAGAATTGCCCGGCGGCAATGGAATCGCCTTTGATTGGTCGCTTTTGAAGGCGCTGCCAGAAGCAACGGACTTTATGCTGTCGGGTGGGTTGAGCATGGAAAACGTTGCGTCTGCCATTCGCGATGTGCGACCCTCTGGCATTGATCTGTCCTCTGGCGTCGAGAGCTCGCCGGGCGTAAAGGATGTCGCACTGATTGAGGCCTTCCTGGCGCATGTGAACGAAGTGTGCGCCCCCACTTTGGCAGACATGCCATCGGTAGAATTGTAGAGTTGATCGTATGAACAAGCCGCTCCCACCAAACTCCTTCCGTGCCGGCCCGGACGAAGATGGCCGCTTTGGCATTTTCGGCGGTCGCTTTGTGGCCGAGACGTTGATGCCATTGATCCTCGACCTGCAGGAGAAGTGGGACGAGGCAAAAACCGACAAGTCGTTTCAGGACGAGCTGGATAATCTCAACCGCCACTACACCGGTCGCCCCAGCCCGCTTTACTTTGCTGAGAGGCTGACGGAGCACCTCGGTGGCGCGAAGATCTATTTCAAACGTGACGAGCTGAACCACACGGGCAGTCATAAAATCAATAATTGCCTCGGCCAGATCCTGCTCGCCAAGCGCATGGGCAAAAAACGTATCATCGCTGAAACCGGTGCGGGCCAGCATGGCGTAGCGTCTGCCACCGTGGCTGCCCGCTTTGGCTATCCGTGCGAAGTTTACATGGGCGCGACCGACGTTGAGCGCCAAAGCCCCAACGTGTTCCGCATGAAGCTGCTGGGCGCTGAAATCCACGCCGTGACGGCGGGCAACGGCACGCTGAAAGATGCGATGAACGAAGCCCTGCGCGACTGGGTGACCAACGTCGAAGACACATATTATCTCATCGGCACGGCTGCTGGCCCGCACCCCTATCCCGAGATGGTGCGCGACTTCCAATCCATCATCGGGCGTGAAGCCCGTGATCAGATCATGGCCATGGAAGGTCGCCTGCCGGACATGATTGTGGCGGCCGTAGGCGGCGGCTCCAATGCCATCGGGCTGTTCCATCCGTTTCTTGACGACACTGACGTGCAGATTGTGGGTGTTGAAGCGGGGGGCAAAGGCCTCGACACGGACGAGCATTGCGCGTCGCTGACCGCAGGCTCCCCCGGTGTGCTCCACGGCAACCGCACCTATTTGCTGCAGAATAAGGATGGCCAGATTGACGAAGGGCACTCCATTTCAGCCGGCCTCGATTATCCCGGTATTGGCCCGGAGCACTCTTATCTCAAGGACACGGGCCGCGTGGAATATGTGCCCATCATGGACACTGAAGCGCTGGAAGCCTTCCAACTGCTCTGCAAGCTCGAAGGCATAATTCCGGCCCTTGAGCCAAGCCACGCCCTGGCTGAGATCGTCAAACGCGCACCAACCATGGGCAAAGACCAGATCATCGTCATGAACCTGTGCGGCCGCGGCGACAAAGATATTTTCACCGCCGCCAAGGCGCTCGGATTTGAGATGTAATGACCCAACGCCTTACCAATAAATTCGCTACCGTTCGGGCAGAAGGCCGCCCGGCGCTTGTGACCTTCGTTATGTCTGGCGACCCAGATCAGCTCACTGCCGATGACATCATCGCTGCGCTGCCGGAAGCGGGGGCGGACATTATTGAAATGGGAATGCCATTTTCGGACCCTATGGCAGATGGCCCATCCATTCAGGCGGCCGGCAAGCGGGCGCTGGACGCCGGTATGACGCTGACGGGCACGCTGGAAAGCGTGCGCAGTTTCCGCAGGACGGATGACACAACGCCCATTATCCTGATGGGCTATTACAACCCGATCTATATCTATGGCGTCGACCGTTTCGTGGCTGATGCGCTGGAAGCAGGTGTAGATGGTCTGATCGTGGTCGACCTGCCGCCGGAGATGGACGATGAATTGTGTGTGCCCGCCCTTGATGCGGGCCTGAATTTCATCCGCCTTGCCACCCCCACAACAGATGACAAGCGCTTGCCTGCGGTCCTCAAGAACACGTCCGGCTTTGTCTATTATGTGTCAATGAATGGTATCACCGGTGGCGCCATTGCGAACACGGCTGCCGTGGGGCAGGCGGTGGGCCGCATCAAAAGTCATACCGACCTTCCGGTCTGCGTTGGCTTCGGCATCAAGACCGGTGATGACGCCGCCCGCATCGGCGCAGATGCCGATGGCGTCGTGGTGGGCACCGCCTTGGTGAACCTTGTGGCTGAAGGCATGGAAGACGGTACGTCCAAGGACAAGGTTGCCGATTTGGTGCGTGAGTTGGCCGCTGGTGTAGCCCGAGCCAAGGGCAGTGCTGCAGCGTGAAGGCAGTTGTCAGCGCACTTGTGCCGCAAGACGAGGCGCGGTGGCGCGAACTGTGGCAGAGCTATCTGACCTGGTATCGAAGCGGCACCTTACCAGCCGACATAACAGACCACCTTTGGCGAACTGTGCTGGCGGGCAATGGCCCGATGTATGGTCTGGGCGCGCGAGTGGCTGACAAGTTGGTGGGCTTCACCAATTTCACGTTCCACGCCTCAAGCTGGACCAAGGGGGAATATTGCTACCTCGAAGATCTGTACGTCGACAAAACCACTCGAGGCAGCGGTGCCGGCCGTGAGCTCATTCAAGCCGTTCGGGATAAGGCAAAAGGGCGAAATGCATCGCGGCTGTATTGGCACACTGAAGTTGGCAATGAAACGGCCCGTCGCCTTTACGACACCTTGGCGACCGAAGCAGGCTTTGTGCAGTACCGCATGCCGTTGGTGGATTAGCAGCCACCGCTTTAGCGCCTTGACTCTGCCCCTTTCGCCTCGCAAATCAGCGCCAGGCTAGATTTAGATAGCGGCTTTCGGAGACTTCCATGAACTGGATCAACAACCTTGTGCGCCCGCGCTTTGGCAGTTTGCTGAACAAGCGCGACACCCCGCAGAATTTGTGGATCAAGGATCCGCAATCGGGCGCGATGGTGTTCCACAAAGATCTGGAAGACA
>JBCDIB010000105.1:0-7731 GCA_038749385.1 Pseudomonadota bacterium
CATCACCCAATTTTGGGTCTGGCACGTCGCGCATCTCAAGAGTTTCGGGAGCGGTATAGACAAGTGCCTTCATTTTGCGGTGAAGCCTCCATCCACATACAGCAATTGGCCAGTCACGTAGTCAGACGCGGGCGACGCTAAGAAGACAGCTGGCCCGACAATATCAGCCAGTTTGCCGTTGCGCCCAATCGCAGTTTGAGCAGCATTCTTAGCCGCGAGTTCTTGATTGGCAAACACGGCTGCGGTCAACTCGGTAGGGAAAAAGCCCGGCCCGAGGGCATTGCACATAATGCCATGGGGCGACCAAGCCTCCGCCATGGCGCGCGTCATTTGGGCGACGCCACCCTTGGCCGAGCCGTAGGCAATCGAGTCGGCGAAAGCGCGATTGCTTTGCAGCGATGCGATATTGATCACCCTCCCCCAGCCCCGTTCTTTCATGGTCGGCACAAATGCCTGCGCAGTGAAGAAAGGCGCGGTGAGGTTGAGCTGGAGGGTGCGATGCCAACCTGCAACATCCACCTCGTCAGCAGATTGCCGCATATTGATGCCCACGGCACTGACGATGATGTCTGGCATCATCTGGCGTTCTTGGCAGAACGTCCGCAAATCAGAAACCGCAGTCGGCTCCATGAGATCAACAGGGAAATTCGCGCCGTCTCGGTCGCCCAAAGTTTCCTCAAGGCGTTCCCTGCGGCGCGCAGCCAACACAACTCGTGCCCCGGCATCTGACAGGCCGTGGGCGATGGCGGCTCCCAGGCCCGAGCCGCCACCTGTTATCAAGGCTGTTTTTCCTGTCAGGTCGAACAGGCTTTGCATCGCAGCCCCCGCTTCAATTGCGCCTAGGCCGCATCAGTATCGAAATTCTCGCCGGGGAAATATTTGCGCAAGCGCGCATCGCCTGCACGGGCGTGGCCTTCCATGCCTTCAAGGCGCGAAATACGGGCCGCCGCCTGTGCAACCTCGCGGTTCGCTTCCTGTGTCATGCGCTGGGTCGTCACGATCTTCAGATATTTATGCACCGACAGGCCGCCGGTATATTTGCCGGCACCTTTCGTGGGCAGAATATGGTTGGTCCCGGAACATTTATCGCCAAAGCTTACGGTGGTCTCTTCACCGATAAACAGTGAACCGTAATTCTTCAAACGGTCGGTCAGCCATTCATCCTTGGCCGTCATGATCTCGAGATGTTCCGGTGCGTATCGATCCGACACCTCGGCACACTCCTCCAAAGTGTCGCACAGAACGATCTCGCCATAGTCGCGCCACGCGACTTCTGCTGCTTGTTGCTGAACCTCGGGCAGTGAATTTATCAGACCAGGCATCAGGGCCGTGACCTTATCTGCCAACTCGCGGGAGGTGGTGTACAGCCAGGCCGGGGAGTCCAGACCATGCTCCGCCTGGCTCACCAGATCCTCTGCTACCAGCACAGGATCGGCGGTCTCATCTGCAATTATGCCGATCTCGGTCGGACCAGCGAACATGTCGATCCCAACTCGGCCATAGAGCATGCGCTTGGACTCAGCCACAAATCGGTTGCCCGGCCCCACAAGGATGCCCGCTTCCCGCCCCGTGAACAGACCAAACGCCATGGAGGCAATCGCCTGCACGCCACCAAGGGCGAGGATCGTGTCCGCGCCGCAAAGGTCCATTGTGTAAAGGATGGCGGGGTGTGGCCCGTCCGGCCCCTTGGGCGCGGAGCAAGCAACAATATGCTCCACACCCGCCACCTTGGCGGTGGCAACGCTCATGATGGCAGAGGCGACATGGGCATAGCGGCCGCCGGGCACATAGCAGCCTGCCACATCAATCGGAATAAGCTTCTGGCCAGCCCAAAGACCGGGCGAAAGCTCCGTCTCAAATTCGCTCACAGAGGCGCGCTGCGCCTCCGCAAATTTCGCAACTCGGTCGTAGGCGAACCGAATATCATCCTTGAGCTGTTGCGAAACCTTGGCGGACGCCGCCTCAATGGTCTCGCGAGACACAACAATATCGCCGGTGTAGCCGTCCAGTTTCTCAGAATATTCGCGGACGGCATCTTCGCCGCGCGCTTCAATCTGAGCCAACATGTCCGCGACGATATCGCGTGTTTTATCCTCGCCGGTGAAGGCGGTTTTCTCCGCCTTTTTCAAATATTCGATAGCCATTCCAAACTCTCCGTTGGGTCGGTCTGACCCCTCGGTCAGCCGCCGTAGAAATATTTGGGAAGCCAAAGGGCAATACCGGGAATAAGGAACACAAGGGCCAGACCAAGTATCTGAATGCCCATGAATTGCATCATTCCCAGATAGATATCCTTCAGATCCCACTCCGGTACCACGCCCTTTAGGAAGTAGGCTGAGAGCGCGACCGGTGGACTGAGCCAGGCCGTTTGCAAACAGACAGCAACCAATATGGCGAACCATAGTTTTAGGTCCTCCGTTGGCATGCCGATGTCCAGTTCCAACAGCACCGGATAGAAGATTGGCAGGATAATGAGCACTATTGGGACCCACTCGAGTGGCCAACCCAGCACGAAGATCAGCGCCAGAACGATAACGATGATCCAGCCCGCACTTACATCAAGTGCGATGAGCCATTCTGTGATCATGGTCGGCGTGCCAAGGCGCGAGAACACAGCACCAAAGAAGTTGGAAGCAGCCACCAGGAATAGGATCAGGACCGATATTTCCAGCGTCTTGAGAAGCGCATCATAGGTCTTTTGCAGAGTGAACTTGCGGTAGCCGATAGTTAGAAGGATGGAGCCCAGTGCGCCGATGCCAGCCCCCTCTGTGGGCGTTGCCCAACCACTGAGGATCGAGCCCATGGCAAAAGCGATGAGGATAGTTGGCGGCACGAGACCAAGAACGAACTCTTTCCACACGAAGGAGCGATCCTCAGGGATCATGTCCTCCGGCAACGGCGGACCAAGGTTCGGGTTCAGGTAGGAGCGACCCACAGCGTAAAGCAGGTAAAGCCCGGCCATAAGCACACCGGGTATGATGGCCGCAGCGAACAGATCCGTTACCGGGATTTCCAGCACTGGCCCCATAACCACCAGCATAATCGAAGGTGGGATAAGGATGCCCAATGTGCCACCCGCGGTGATCGTGCCGGCAGCAAGGCGTACATCATAACCGGAGCGGTTCATGGTGCGGGCAGCCATGATGCCAAGGATGGTAACGGATGCGCCGACAATGCCTGTGGCGGCACCGAAAATCACTGACACGAACAGCACCGCCACGTAGAGCGAGCCCTTCATGCGCGCCAGCATCAGCTGCACTGCGGAGAAGAGCCGCTCCATCAGACCGGCCTGCTCCATCATAAAGCCCATGAAGACAAATAACGGCACAGCGGCCAAAGTCTGTTCCATCATGGACCCGTAGAATTGCAGGTTCATGAGGAAGATTGTGACCTTGAGACCGAAACCCCAAGCACCGAAGAATATGCCCAGGAAAATCAGTGTGAAAGAGATCGGGAAGCCGCCAAAAATGGCGAACAGCATGGCACCGATCATCACCAAACCGATGGTCTGGGGCGAAAGATCCGGCAGTGCGGAAAAGAAAGCCTGTAGGATATCGAGCATTAGACTGGCCACTTCCCGCGGGTTGCCGCGTACCAAGATTTACAAATTTCAGAGATGCCCTGAAGGACGAGGAAGCCGACCCCGGCGGCGAGGCTCATTTTGACCGGCCAAACGATGGGCGCCCAAGTGGAGTCACCAGCGCGCTCACCCTGATAGAAGCTCTTAAGCGCGAATTCCTGCGCGGCCCAGAACAGCAAGATCATGCCGGGCATGAAGAAGGTGATGTAGAGAAGCAGGTCGATGCGGCCCTGCGTTTTCTCGCTCAGGCCACGGTAAAGAAAGTCTGCTCGAATGTGCAGACCGCGCATGAGCGCGTAACCTGCGCCGAGCATGAACGATACGCCGTAGAAAATGCGGCTGATATCGAATGCCCAGAGCGTTGGTGCGATGAACAATTTCCGCGCAATGACCTCATAGGTCATGGCTGCGATAATCGGGATGACGAGCAGGCACACCAATCGACCAACCCAATTGTTGAATGTGTCGATAACCCGGATCAGGGTCTTAGCCGCCGGATGCATGTCATCAGGCAGTTTGGCATCTGGTCCACCCTTACGCTCGGCCAGCAGCTCGTCGCCAATTACCATGGCTTCGGCTTCCAGCGCCTCCATATCTGGGGCGTTTGGATCTATGTTTTTTGAATCATTTGGATCTGGCACGACTTACCTCCCAGGCGCTCTGAAGCTGCCCGTACGTGCGGAAATTCAACCCAGACGACTGGGCAAAGACATGGAAAACGGCCGCCCGTAGAACCGGGCGGCCAGCAGTCGAACGGACTTAGTTAGCACGCTCTGCGGCCAGCTGGTCGGCGTACGCCTTGCCCAGATTGGCGTTAGATGTTTGCGCACCGGCCCAGAATGGCACTGCGGTTTTCGCAAAGGCCTTCTGGCTGTCCCAGACCTGAGCGAAGAACGCGTTTTCGCCGGCATTCTTCTCGAGGGCTGCGTTTGCGGCGCTCATGTACTCAGAGAAGTAGTCAGCAGGCGTGTCGTGCAAGATGACGCCATCTTCGTTGATGAGCTTGTCGAGAGCCTTACCGTTTTCGTTGATGCGGTAAGCCATGGACTTCATCAGCGAGGCGTTGGCAGCCACTTCGATGGCTTTCTGCTGAAGTGGTGTCAGGCTGTTGTAGACATCTTTGTTGATGTACATGTCAGCGTTCACCACCACCTGGTGCAGACCCTGCAGGTAGTAGTGCTTGAGCACTTTCTGGAAGCCGAACACGGAGTCTGGCTTCGGGCAGCACCACTCGGCCGCGTCGATGGTGCCTTTTTCAAGAGCTGGCAGAATGTCACCGCCGCCCATGGCAACCGATGCAACACCGATGTCTTTGTAGGTCTGGCCTGGAATGCCTGGAGGCGTCCGGAAGCGATACTTACGGAAGTCAGCCATGCTTTCGATTGGCTCTTTGAACCAACCCAGAGCTTCTGGGCCGACTGGCTGCAGCATGAAGCCTTTGACGTTCACGCCCATTTCGTCCCAAAGCTGCTCGTAAAGCTCTTTGCCGCCTGCGGACAGGAACCAGCTCATGAACGCGATGTTGTCGATGCCAACGCCGGCACCGGCAACTGGCGAACCGAACAGCATGGCTGCCGGGTGTTTACCGGACCAGTAGTGGGTCCAAGCGAAGCCGCCTTCCACGAGGCCGGCGTCAACGGCGTCCAAGATCTCCTGTGCGCCCACAACGGCACCAGCTGGCAGCACTTCGAACTTCACTTCACCGTTGGTGAGCGCTTCGACGTCGGCTGCGAAGTCTTTCAGCATGACGATTTCATCAGCATTGGACGGAATAACCGACTGAATGCGGATTGTTGTTTCAGCAAAAGCCGAGCTGGCCAACGCTGTCACACCAAAAGCGGCCGCGGCCAGACCTTTGGTCAAGTTTTTCAAAATGGACATGTAGTCCTCCCTTTCTACTGCCTTCTGAAATTCCATCTCCCGGCGCCTTCGAAGGCGTAAACTTGCCGGCTCACTCCGAGATGAAATTTATCGAACCGTTGTCGCTGTTCCTCCCAGCGGTTCGGATCCGAATTAGTGTTAGCCTTTCACCCGCTGCCAGTGCCTGCAAGGCCAAGCAGTGGAACAATTCCCGTCCCGGTCTCAAAAAGGCCGCGGTAAAGCATGTCAGCCGCTACGTACAATAATACCGCTAGACCCAGCCATGAAATGAACGGATAGCGGCTCAACAACTTCATAATCAGCGTTGCGGCGAACGCCATTAGCACGATGGCTAACGCCAGACCAAAAATCAGCAAATTTGTGTCGCCATCGGCAAGTGCGGCAACGGCCAGCACGTTGTCCAAAGACATGGAGACGTCGGCCACCATGATCGAGAACATGGCAGACCGGAATGTGCGGCGCGGCGCGCCCGTGTAGCCCGCTTCTTCATCTTCAGCGGTTTCCAAGGCCTCTTCAGCCTTGGCATCAACGTTTTCACGGATCTCCTTATACAGACGCCAGCAGACCCAAAATAGCAGCAGAGCGCCTACGAAAAGCAAACCGGGAACGCCGAGCAATTTGGTTGCCACCACGGCGAAGACGACGCGCAAAACGGCCGCAATAACCATGCCGTAAAGGATCGCCTTTTTGCGCAGTTCCGGCGCCAAAGAGGCTGCGACCATACCGATGATGAGTGCATTATCGCCGGACAGAACGAGGTCGGTGATGATGATGCCACCAAAAGCAAAGGCGTATTCACCCCACGTGGAAGCGCCATCAAGGCCACCGGCCAGCATAAGAGTAGCAATGGACATTATCGCGCGTCCTCCAGGATCATGGCAGATGCTTTTTCGCCGATCATGATCGCCGGTGCATTGGTGTTGCCGGATGTAATAATTGGCATGATCGAAGCATCTGCGACGCGCAGGCCCTTGATTCCTCGCACGCGCAGGCGCTCATCCACCACTGCCATGGGGTCCGCGCCCATTTTGCAGGTGCCAGTGGGATGATAGATCGTCGTCGCCGTGTCCCGCGCCCAATTCAAAATGCCGTCATAATCGTCGTCTGCGATGGCGCGGCCAGGCGAATGTTCTTCGGTCACGACTTCAGCCACCGGGTTGGTGCGGCAGATTTTCCGCGCGATGCGGATACCATCCACAATGGTGTCCTGATCGGTTTTCGTGGCCAGATAATTTGGATGGATCTTTGGATAGTCGGCCATATTGGACGATGTGAGCTCAAGGTGCCCTGCACTTTCGGGCCGCAGCTGCAGAACAGACGCAGTAAAGGCTGAGAATTTGTGCGGCCCATCGGCAGGCTTGTCAGCGCTCCATGGCTGAATGTGAAATTGAATGTCCGGGCTTGCCAGCTCATCGCGTGTGCGCAGGAAGCCCGTGCCCAAACTGGCGGCCATGGTCATCGGGCCAGACCGCGTGAGCGCATATTGCGCCGCGATCATGCCTTGTTTGAACAGGCTTCCGGTTTCCGTGTTGATGGTCGGAACGCTGCACTTGAACACCGGGCGGGCCTGCAGGTGATCCTGCAGGTTTTTGCCAACACCTTGCACATCACGTCGCACTTCGATGCCGTGCTTGCGCAATTCCTCACCCGGACCGATGCCGGACACCATCAACAGCTGAGGCGAACCGATGGCGCCTGCGGACAGAATTACCTCACGACGGGCTTTGAGAGCGACTTGAAGACCGTTTTTCCGGGTGACAATGCCGTTTACGCGCTCACCATCCGGCGAAAATGTCAGGATCTCAGCAGGCGCATTTGTGAAAACGATCAGGTTCTCGCGTCCCCGCGCGGGCTTTAGATAAGCCGCAGCGGAGGAACAGCGGCGACCCTTGTGAGCCGTCAGCTGAAAATAGGCGACGCCTTCCTGGTCTTCGCCATTGTAATCGGGGTTCTTGCGATAGCCGCATTCGACTGCTGCATCTATCCAGCGATCAACAATTTCGCGTTTGAGGCGTGTGTGAGAAACCGAAAGCGGGCCTTTGCCGCCGCGTAATTCGTCATCAGCGCCGTCGGCGTCTTCCCAGCTTTCTGAACGCTTGAAGAAGGGAAGGACATCATCCCAACCCCAACCAGGGTTGCCAAGTTGGCGCCAGCCGTCAAAGTCTTCTTTCTGGCCGCGCACGTAAAGCAGCCCATTGATGGAAGAAGAGCCACCGAGAACGCGCCCACGCGGCCATGCAATTGAACGACCGTTAATGCCCGGATCCGGC
>JBCDIB010000106.1:0-7659 GCA_038749385.1 Pseudomonadota bacterium
CTGCCCCGGCCATGATCCCGCTTCTGGTCTACGCGTCGCTTTTCGCCATTAAAGACAGGCCGATTTCCCATTTGCCGTTTATTCTGGGCAGCGGTGGAACCGCCTTGTGCATGGCGGTGCTGGCTGCTGGCGCTTCGGGCCAATATCAGACCTTGGGCCAAATAGGGCTCTTTATATTCTTGGTGGTGGCAGGTTTTTTGCTCGGTTTGGTTTTCGGGTTTCTGGCTTTCACAGATCGGCAGCGGGGCAAAGCCATAAGTGGGTAAGAAATACTTTAGAGGCCTATACTAACATTTGCTTGTGAAAAGGTAGGTGTCGAATGATCGTCCGTATTCTCTATTTTCTTATAAGCTCGTTCGTCGGTGCGGTTGCGCTCGCTTGCATGATGGTGGTCCTCCCCCACGCACTGTGGCTGGAAGCGGGGCAAAAGACGCTCAATTTCACCCAAGCCTTGTTCGCGGCCTTACCGGTTATGTTCACATTCGGTTTTCCGGTCTGGCTTTTGATCACACTGACGGCCGACAAACGTGGCGCCATGTCCCGCAAGGATGGCGTTGTTTTTGGCGCTCTGACAGGTCTTGCCGCATGGTCCTACCAATATTCCGGCGAACCCGGCCTTTGGTGGCTCGCCGGCTTCCTCGCCTTGAGCGGTGCTTTGGCGGGCATGCTGTATGCCGGTCTGGAAACCTCACGTTTTCAAGAGCGCGATGCCGAGCGGCGCGAGAAATGGATCAGCGTTCCGCAAGAATCTTGACGGCGAACGCCCCGAACACGGTGGCAAACAGGTAGTCCATCGTACGGGCTGCCCGTCGGTTGCGCTTTAGTGCCTCGGCCATCCAGTCGGCAGCCAAAATCATCGGCACCACCATTGGTATGGCAATCACCAAAAAGAACACGCCTAAGAAGGCCAGCTTCTGCGCCGCGAGAGGATCCGCCGCATCAATGAACAGCGGCAGGAACGATACGAAAAACAGCACGATCTTGGGATTCATCAGATTGATGCCGATGCCGGTGAGATAATGCCGCCGCAGGCTCATGGGTTTGATCCGTGTGCCCGTTTCGACGTTCAGCGCGGAACCATATCGGATCGCCTGATAGCCCAGAAACAGAAGGTATGCCGCCCCGCCAAATTTTACGATCGTGAAGGCTGTGGGGGATGCAGCCAGCAAGGCCGATAGGCCCACCGCCGCGAGAAGCGTGTGGAACAGTACACCGGTGGATGCGCCAAACATGCACATCATGCCCGCCGCGCGGCCATGGCTTATGGCGCGGGACAAAAACAACGTCATGTCAGGCCCCGGCGTTATGGTCAGCATCACGGCAGCGGCCAAAAATTGCAGGAGAACGGTGGTATCTGGCACGAAGTTCATGGTTCACCTTTGGCCTTAAACTTCTATCCGTTGCAACACTTGCCTGCATCCGAAACTTGCCAGCGCGTTTATTGCCCCCAATGGCCATGACAGGCTGGCGGTTCAACGCTATCTCGGCGCCATGCGATTGCTCCCGTCAATTTTGTTGTCCGCCACGCCACCCAGGGTTTTCTGGTCATGGATTGGCTGGTGCGCGGGTGTGTTGAGCCTGGTTCTTCTCGTTTTCTTCCGATGGACCCCGGAACTCGATATTGCTGTAAGTGCGAGCTATTTTGACCCCGCTCTCTGCGCAAACGCGGAAGGTTGGTGCGCGCCGTTCGTGGGCGAACATGATGCCGCTCTACGCGTGTTCCAGGAAAGTGGGGTCGCGATCCAACGCGGGTTGGGCTTGATATTCCTGCTACTGGCGGCAAGCTATTTGTGGAGATGCCGCAGGACCCTGGGTCGTATCCGCAGTCATCGCACGGCCCGCCTGGTCTGCGCCGCAGCCTTGGCGCTGTTCCTCGGACCCATCCTGCTGGTCAATTGGATTCTCAAGGCGTTCTGGGGCCGTCCGCGCCCCCGGGCGACGGACATTTTTCTGGGTGACGACCCGTTCATTTTGCCCGGCACCTATTCCGACTATTGCCTCTCCAACTGCTCCTTTGTTTCCGGTGAGGCGTCCGGCGCTTTCTGGTTTTTCGCGCTGATACCGCTGCTGGCCCGCTTCGCCGGACGAAATGCGGCCTGGGCCGGTACGGCATTTCTGGCGGTTTACTCCTCCGCCATTGCCTTCAATCGTGTGGTGTTCGGCGCGCATTATCTCAGCGATGTGGTGCTGGCCGCTACATTTACACTCACCATCGTGGCCGCCTGCCACTGGTGGCTGTCGCCCCGCACTTCAGCGCACTAGCTGCCCGCACCATCTTGTTTGCATGCCGCTTTTCCGTAATGTGCGGCGCGACGGGACATACCCTTTTTCTAGCTGACGGAACATCATGGCCGCCTACACCAAGAACGACATCAACAAGGTCGTGCTCGCCTATTCGGGCGGCCTCGACACATCTATTATCCTCAAATGGCTGCAGACTGAATATGACGCGGAAGTCGTCACTTTTACGGCCGATCTGGGGCAGGGTGAAGAACTGGAACCGGCCCGCGCCAAAGCAGAAATGCTGGGCATCAACGAGATCTATGTCGACGATGTGCGCGATGAGTTTGTCCGCGACTTCGTGTTTCCCATGTTCCGCGCCAACGCCGCTTATGAGGGCGTATATCTGCTGGGCACATCCATCGCACGGCCGCTTATTTCAAAACGCCTGATCGAGATCGCCAGGGAAACCGGAGCCGACGCCATTGCCCACGGCGCGACCGGCAAGGGCAATGACCAGGTGCGGTTCGAGCTGGCCGCCTATGCGTTGAACCCCGATATCAAGATCATCGCCCCATGGCGCGACTGGACCTTTAAGAGCCGAACCGACTTGCTCGATTTTGCCGAGAAGAACCAGATTCCCGTACCCCACGACAAACAGGGCGAAGCACCCTTCTCGGTGGATGCAAACCTTCTGCACTCCTCGTCTGAAGGCAAAGTGCTGGAGGACCCGTGGGAGACTGCCCCCGAATATGTGCATCAGCGCACTGTTTCGCCCATGGATGCGCCGGACGAAGTTACCCGCATCGAGATCGAGTTCGAAAAGGGTGATGCTGTTGCCATTGATGGCCAGCGCATGGCACCCCACGAGCTGTTGGCAAAGCTGAACGATCTTGGCCGCGACAACGGTATCGGCCGCCTTGATCTGGTGGAGAACCGCTTTGTCGGCATGAAATCGCGGGGCATATACGAGACGCCCGGCGGAACAATTTTGCTACCCGCCCACCGTGCCATGGAGAGCATTACGCTCGACCGTGGTGCCGCTCACCTCAAAGACCAGCTCATGCCGCAATATGCAGAGCTGATCTATAACGGCTTCTGGTTCTCGCCCGAGCGAGACATGCTGCAAGCCGCCATCGACAAAAGCCAGGAGCAAGTGGAGGGCAAAGTGCGCCTCGCGCTGTACAAGGGCAATGTCATGGTTGAGGGTCGGGAGAGCGCAAAATCTCTCTACAGTGAAGAACTGGTGACCTTTGAGGACGATCAGGGGGCTTATGACCAGGCGGATGCCGCGGGCTTCATCAAGCTCAACGCGCTGCGGCTGCGCACTCTGGCAAAACGCGGTTCATAAGGCACACCGGATTGGCTGACCAACGGACCGAAAAGGTGGATCTGGCGGCACGCCGCCGATCCGCGTCTGCGGCTCCGCAAAAAGCTCGGCCTGAGCCGGTCCACTCTCGAGCCGCTGCCTCTCAGGCTGCTGGCAGGGCCAACCAGCGCTCCCGCCGGGCATTCTGGAACAAGCTCATGCTGGCCGGCGCGCTGGTAGCCATCTTCGTCACGGCGGTTGGCGGCTGGGTGTGGACCAACCGTGACCAGAGTGCCACGGTGCTGACCGTTGGCGCGGGGCCGCGGGGCACGGACTCCTATCAGTTGATGACCGATATCTCTGAAGTTGTGGATCGGCAAAGTGAAGTTGTTAGCCTGCGGGTGCTGGCCACGGGCGGCTCTTCGCAGAATGTACAGCTACTCAACACCGGCACGATTGATCTGGCCACCATCGGTGCCAGCACACCGGTTGTATCTGACGTGCGGCTGGTCAGCCATTTGTTCTCAGATCATTTCATCGTCATTTCCCGGTCAGATTCGAGCATTCGCAACTTTCGCGATTTGCGGGACAAACGGCTGGCCTTGCCGCTGGATGGCACCGACGGATTGATGAGCTTTTGGGCTGTGGCTGACCATTATGACCTACCCAGCCAGCGGATGGATTTTGTGTCCATGCCGTTCCGCAGCGCCCATGACGCTTTGTTGCGGGGTGATATTGATGCGATCTTCCGTCTTTCGTCCCTGCGGGACCAAGAGCTGCTTGGCCTGTTTGAAGATGCTGAACTGATCGGCAGATCCCTCGATGTGGTGGCGATCGACCAGTCCGACGCCATCGCTTTAAAGCGTCCGGCACTGGCGTCCGAGACCATTCCTCGGGGGGCTTTCACCGGCGCGTTTCCCGCACCACGGGCCGACACAACAACGCCGACCATCCGCCGAAACCTGGTCTCGCGGGAAGATGTGGATGTCGACGCCATTGCCGAACTCACCCGCATATTATTCGAACACCGCCTGGACCTGGTAACCCGTGATGCCTTGGCGGGGAGCATTGAACAACCGGACGCGACAGTCGGTTTGACGGTTCCCCTGCACGACGGTGCGGCTCGCTTTTTTGACAGGGACAAGCCTACTTATCTGCAGGAGAACGCGGAGCCTCTGGCGTTGGGTGTCACGCTGACCGCGCTGATTATTTCGACACTGGTGGCCCTTCGGTCTCGACTGGCCGCCGGCCAGAAAAACCGCGCGGACAATTATAATTATCAGCTGCTGGCAATTGCCGAGCAGGGGCGCGTCGCGGATGACTTGGCCCAGATCTCCGAGCTGCAAACCCAGCTCGACGCCGTGTTGCAAACCATGGTGGTGGCGCTCGACACCGACGAAGTGACTGACGAGGGCTTTCAGTCCTTCTCGCTTCTCTGGGAGAGCGTGCGCCGACAATTGAGCGAACACCGCCGCGAGCTGACCAACTAACTCAAGCAGGCTGCCATTGGCCGACGCATGGCTGGGTTTCCGAGCTGCGGCTTGAAGGCAGGCGGGTGCCGTGATATGCGCGCGGCAACGAACACCCGAGAAAACCGAACGCAAACGACCCGCAGCCTTTGGCATGCGCGGACCGACACGCCAGCCTGATAAGCAGCACCTTGTGGCTGCAGAAACGAGTGAACCACATGTCCGCCAATTCGCAGAACCTGCGCAACATCGCAATCATCGCCCACGTTGACCACGGCAAGACCACGCTGATCGACGTTTTGCTGAAAAAATCCGGCACGTTCCGCGAGAACGAGCGGGTGGAAGAGCGTGCGATGGACTCCAACGACCAAGAACGCGAGCGCGGTATCACCATTCTGGCCAAGGTCACAGCGCTGGAGCATGAAGGTACGCGCATCAACATCGTCGACACCCCTGGCCACGCCGACTTTGGCGGCGAAGTGGAGCGTATTCTTCACATGGTGGATGGCGTCGTGCTGCTGGTGGACGCGGCTGAAGGTCCAATGCCACAGACCAAATTCGTGTTGTCGAAAGCGTTGGGCCTGGGCCTGCGCCCCATCGTGGTGGTCAACAAGATCGACAAGGCTGAAAGCCGCCCGGACGAAGTTCTGGACGAAGTCTTCGACCTGTTCGCTGCGCTTGATGCCGACGAACATCAGCTGGACTTCCCGGTCCTCTACGGGTCTGCCAAGCAGGAATGGATGGCCGACGATCCGTCCGGCCCGCAGGATGGCATGGACCCGCTGTTCGAGCTGATCAAAGCCCATGTGCCCGAGCCGCAGGTGGAAGAGGGTGAATTCAAACTTCTCGCAACCACAATCGCATCTGACAATTTCCTCGGCCGCATTCTCACCGGTCGCGTGCATTCTGGTTCCGTTGTGCCGAACCAGGCCATCAAGGCCTTGTCCCGCGACGGCAAGCAGATTGAAGCCGGGCGTGTCTCCAAGGTTCTCGCCTTCCGTGGCCTCGAACGTGTGCCGGTGGAGAAGGCTGAAGCAGGCGACATCATCTCGATTGCGGGGCTGACCAAGGCAACCGTGGCGGACACGCTGTGCGACCCGGCTGCAACCGAGCCGCTGGCCGCTCAGCCCATCGATCCGCCCACCATCTCCATGACCTTCATGGTCAATGACAGCCCGCTGTCCGGCACCGAAGGCAAGAAGGTGCAGAGCCGGGTGATCCGTGAGCGACTGATGGCGGAAGCGGAAGGCAATGTGGCGCTTCAGGTCTCTGAAGGCTCCACCAAGGACGCCTTTGAGGTCGCTGGACGTGGTGAACTGCAATTGTCGGTTCTCATCGAAACCATGCGCCGCGAAGGCTTTGAGCTCGGTGTGTCGCGCCCCAAAGTGGTGTTTCAGGAGGCCGAAGACGGCTCACGCCTCGAGCCGATTGAGGAAGTCACCATCGATGTGGATGAAGAATATTCCGGCGCAGTGGTGCAGAAACTGTCGGAGCGCAAGGGTAACCTGGCTGAAATGCGGCCCTCCGGTGGCGGCAAGCAGCGCCTTGTGTTGCACGTCCCCACGCGCGGCCTGATCGGCTATCTGGGCGAGTTTCTCACCGATACCCGCGGCTCGGGCATCATGAACCGTACATTTCATGGCTATGAGACGCACCGCGGCGAGATCACCGGCCGTCACACCGGCGTGCTCATTTCCAATGGCGACGGCGAGGCCGTGGCCTATGCACTGTTCAACCTGGAAGACCGCGGCCCGATGATGATCGACGCCCAGACCAAGGTCTATCGCGGCATGATTGTGGGGGAGCACACACGCGGCAACGACCTTGAAGTGAATGTTCTCAAGGGCAAACAGCTGACCAACATCCGCTCAGCGGGCAAGGACGATGCTGTGCGCCTGACCACGCCCATGAAGCTGACGCTGGAAAAGGCGCTGGCCTATATAGCGGACGATGAATTGGTGGAAGTGACGCCGGAAAATATCCGCCTGCGCAAGATTCACCTTGATCCGAACGACCGCAAACGTGCGGCCAAGCAGGCCGCATGATGATGGCTGTCAAGCCGGGCCGCACCCGCCTCGTCATGGAGCTGGGCATGGGCACCGACATTACCGGTTCGGACTATACGAAGGCCGCCTGCCGGGCAGTCTTCAATGCGTTGCGGCAGAATTCGCTGGCCCTTGCCCCCGCCTTCGGCAAGTCGCGGGATGACATGCATTGCGAGATCGTTATCGGCGTGCAGAGGCCCGACGAAGTTCGCGCCGAAGAAGTGGCAGCCATCCTGCCCTATGGCTCACGCGAAGTGCGTGTGGAAAAAGGCGGCCTAGATACACTCCGTGAGGGGCCGGATGGCGAGCATGAGGGTTTCACCATTCTCGCCAATGCCGCGATCCTCGTGCACTTGGACCTGACCCAAGCTGATCTGGACCGGATTGGCGTTGATGGAAGCTTTGGCCGATGAAGCGCATCATTCTCGAAATGGGCACCGGCAACGATCTGTATGGTGGCGACTACACCAAAGCCGCCTGCCGGGCCGTGCAGGACGCCATCCACCACTCGTCCCTCACCATGTTCCGCGCGTTGAGCCTCGACCCCACCAAAATGCAGGTCGACCTCACCATTGCCGCGCAGGAGCCGGAAAAGGTGGATTGCGACGTGGTGGCC
>JBCDIB010000107.1:0-7593 GCA_038749385.1 Pseudomonadota bacterium
AGCTCGCCAGTAGGTCCATAGCTCAGGGCCAGCATGTCGTTGCTACCAGACTTGAGGTAGGTATCGTAGATCAACGTGGTTGTGCCGTCTTCGCTCTCTCCACGCGCCCAATTCCAATAAGCGAACGCGTCTTCGATGGGTTCCATGCCCCAATTGCAGTCAAGATAACCTTCGCCCGACCAGTCCGGCTGCGGCCAGTTGGCTTTTTGCGGACCGTCAAATTTCACTTCGATCTTGCTCGACGGCGCGATGGGCCACCAGCGGTGCCGTGCCTTGTCATCCAGCTCGAACACGGTGTCAGTCACGAATTTGGGCTTGAGCTTTACCGTGCCGCGCAGTTTGGAAGGCAAAAAATCATTGATCGGGTAAGGCACGCTGACTTCATCAAAGTTCAGGGTCAGACCGCCTTCATCGTCCCAGGTCAGGTCAGATGGCCCCACCTGAAACAGGCTGCCATCGCGGGTCAGCTGCTCGTGGCCACGTTCAGTCATGGCCCAGCGGCGGCCCTTCGGCGAATACAACGCCACATTTATGCACACATGGTCGTCGGGATCCTTGCGGCCTGACCAGGCGTAATAAGGAGAGAAAACCGAGCCCACGAAACAAATGATAGAGAGGCCGTAATTTCCACAATCACTCAGCCCGTCAATATACCACCAGAGATACCCCCCGGGCGGGACTTCGGCATCGAAGCGCGGTCCGCGACCAGGCTCTCCGCCGCCCGTCGTCCGGAAAGGACGGCCATCGGCACTCCCGATCCCGGATGCACGCTGCCCCCCGCCAGATACAGCCCCTTCAACGCCGTCCGCGACCCCTGCCGCTTGAATGCCGCCATCATGCCCTTCGATTGTGGACCATACAGACTGCCCCCCGTCGCTGGAAACAGCCCGTTGAACTGCGACGGCCCCGTTCGCACCTGATTCACCGTGGTCAAATCGAGTTTCAGGCCGCAGGTTTCCAGTTGGCTTTGGGTGTTCGTCAGGCATTGCTCAATCTCATCACTGGTGAAGTCGCCCTTGTCGCCGTCCGGCGGCGCGTTGACAAGCAGAAGCAGGCGTTCGGCTTGGCCTTCACCTTGTGGCAAAGCGCCGTCATCCAGCCTGTCCTGGGCGCAAATATAGGTGGTTGGCTGCTCCGGCAAACGCCGCTGGTCAAAAACGGCCTCAAACTCAGCCGCATAATGATCGGAAAAGAAGACATTGTGGTGCGCCAGGGGGAAGCCAGAGGTGGGAGCGTGAACCTTGAGCGTCAGGGCCGACAATGAACGGTTAGCGCGGGTGATGGGCTTGGCCTTGGCAGGTAAATCGCCGAGTAGACCGTCCGCCAGTGCCGACACGTCTCCGTTGAACACAACAGAATCGGCTTGCAGCACGGTGCCGTCTGTGAGCTCGACCGCATCTACCTGGTCACCTTTCGACACTATACGCGCGACACCAGTGCCGGTTTTCACCTCGGCACCCAGCTTCTCGGCGGCTGTCGCCAGCGCCTTGGCCACACCGTGCATCCCGCCATCAGCTATCCACACGCCAGCCTGCTCCACGTGGGCGACCAGCATAAGCGTCGACGGCGACCAATAAGGCGAAGACCCACAATAGGTGGCGTAGCGGCCGAACAATTGCTGCAAGCGCGGATCGGTGAAATGCCGCCCCAGCTCTTTCCACATCGTCGCCATGGGCTTCAAAGCCAACATGTCCGAGATATTTGTGAAGCCGATATTGGCTGCAAATTGCAACATGTTGGGGCGCGGCGCGTCGATATAGGTGCGCTGTAATGTGTCAAACATACGCTGAGCCACCGCACAGAACTCGCGATAGCCGTCCGCATTATGTCGGTCGGAAAACTCTTCAATGGCTGCTGCACTGGCATCTATGTCGGCAAACAAATCAAGCCGTGACCCATCACGCCAACCGTGGCGGCACAGAAGGTCGGCCTTGTGGTAAGTCAGCAATTCGTCCAGCGACAAGCCGGCTTCCGCCAGCAATTCGTCGAATACCCATTTCATCGTGAAAACAGTCGGGCCAGCATTAATGGGCGCACACAATTCCCCGTCGCCGACGGGCACTTCACGCATCTTTCCGCCCACGGCGGCTTCTTTCTCAACCACCGTGACGGAGAAGCCCTTGGCGGACAGGTAAATCGCCGCCGCCAACCCGGCTGCCCCCGCTCCCACAATTACAACGTCCTGCCGCAAATCTGTTCGCCACTTCATGCAAAATCATCTGCCCTCTGGCGAAGCGCCGGGGAGTGCGGTTAGTTTAGGCACTGATTGACATGTCGCACAGGCCTGTAAATATGTTTTTACAGCATGGCTGCTTGCTTTTGCGTGACAGTTTGGCCGTGAGTTGAAAATGAGAGCACCATGACACAGCAAATGTCCGGTGAAGAAATGGCGAAAGCCATGCTGGCACGCATCGACGCGGCGCTGGAAAATTGCGTGGCCAAAGCGCAAAAGAGCGATGTGCGCAGCTCGCCAGCCACCATCTCGGAGGCTCTGCACTACGCATTGTTCCCCGGTGGTGGCCGAGTGCGCCCTCGCTTAAGCCTTGCGGTCTCAATGGCCTGCGGTGATCCGTTTCCCCACGTTGCCAATGCAGCGGCATGCGCCATCGAGCTGCTCCATTGCGCATCTCTGGTGCATGACGACATGCCGTGCTTTGACGACGCCCCCACGCGACGGGGCAAGCCGGCACTGCATATTGCGTATGGCCAACCCATCGCACTGCTAGCCGGTGACGCACTTATTGTGATGGCTTTTGAAGCGATCGCCCGGGCTTGCGAAAGCCAACCCGTCCTCACAGCTCCGCTTGTTCGCATTTGCGGTGAGGCAGTGTCCTGCCCATCCGGCATCATCGCCGGTCAGGCGTGGGAGAGCGAAGCGGCTGTGCCTCTCCACGACTACCACTTTGCCAAAACCGCAGCTTTGTTCGTCGGCGCGACCATGGGCGGTGCTGCTGCCGCAGGATCCGACCCGGAGCCTTGGCGAGGCCTCGGCGAGGCTTTGGGTAGCGCTTACCAGGTGGCAGACGATTTGCGCGATTATGCAGGCGATGAAGCTGAAATCGGTAAGCCGGTCGGACAAGATGTCAGCAATGACCGACCCAATGCCGTGGCCATTCACGGCGTGGAGGCCACCCTGGAGCTCATGCGGTCGCACATCAATGCAGCCGTGGATGCTGTGCCCGAGTGCGATGGCAGCGACCTGCTGCGGGGTCTGATACATGGCGAGGCCAAACGCCTCGTGCCCAAAAGCCTGGCGCAATACGCCGCCTGAAACTGATTGATGACCGACAACAAACCTTCATGGCGCACCCGCCTGCGGCGCTGGCGCAACGCAAAGATTGCCGACCCAGCGTTTCAGGCAAGCTCCCTCAAAATTCCCGGCGTTTCTCAAGTGGCGCGACGCAAGGCCGACCAGCTGTTCGAATTGACGGCGGGCTTCGTCTATTCGCAAATCCTGTTCTCGTGCGTTGAGCTCGACCTGTTCGCACACCTCAAGGACGGACCACGGGGCACGAATGAACTGCAACGGCTGACGGGCCTCGACCTTGATCCATTGACCACACTTCTCAAGGCGGCGGAAAATCTTGAATTGATCACCCGTGAGGACGGTGCGGACTGGTGTTTGTCGGACCTGGGCGCAGTGCTGGCGCACGAGCCTGGTATCCAAGCCATGATCCGGCACCACGCCATGTTATACCGAGATTTGGCGGACCCCATAGCCTTGCTCAAGAACCGCGGGCCGGACGCTGAGATCGCAAAATTCTGGGCCTACCCCCACGCCCGCCATAACGACATCGCAGACGATCATGCCCACAGCTACAGCCATCTCATGGCAGTCAGCCAAGCTGCGGTCGCGGGGCAGGTTCTGTCCGCCTATGATTTCTCGGTTCACAAGAGCCTTTGCGATGTCGGTGGTGGCCACGGCGCGTTTTTGTCCGAGGTGGGCACTGTGAACAGCAAGCTGGCACTCAATCTGTTCGACCTGCCGCAAGTGGCCGAGCAGGGCGCCGAGCTTATGGCCAGCAAGGGTTTCGCCGACCGCGTGACAGCCCATGGTGGCAGCTTTTTTGAAGACGACCTCCCCCGCAATTTGGACTGTTACAGCCTCATTCGCGTGCTCTATGACCACGACGATCATCGGGTGGAGATGATTCTTTCAGCCGTGCACAAAGCCATGCCGGACGGCGCAACACTGGTGGTTGCGGAACCCATGGACGGCAAAGGCCGCAGCGAAAGGCTGGTTGGCGCTTATTTCGCGCTGTATTTGTGGGCCATGGGCTCCGGCCGCTGCCGCTCCACCGACAGAATCGCGGAGCTGTTGACGCAGGCAGGCTTTAAGAACGCCGTTCGCCGCCCCACACCTCAGCCGCTTTTCGCCAGCTTGGTGACTGCCACTCGCTAGAGGCGAGTTTTTCCCCTCGCCGGGCGCAATTCTCTCCATTCCAGCACATTGGCGCAAAAGTGCGTGGTTCTTTTGCCCCATTGGCGAAAGCGATTGACACTTTGCGCTGTCAATTTAGTATGACAGTCTAATTGCACACTCTAATTGACACTTCTGTCTTACGGGGTGTGTGCAGTGGGATGTCATGGAAACCAACGCCGTTGTCATATCGAAGCCATCGCGCATCGAACTTTGGGAGCTTCAATTGAAGGAAGCTGGCCCGAAGGACATTGTCGTGGAAACCGCATGGTCGGGTATCAGCTCCGGCACCGAGCGCAAATTGTTCGATGGCTCCATGCCGCCATTCCCAGGTCTCGCTTACCCGCTGGTGCCCGGCTATGAGGCGGTGGGTTATGTTGCTCAGACAGATGAAGCGGAAACCCACGCGGTGGGCGACCTCGTCTTCGTGCCAGGTGCCAATTGCTATACCGATGCAAGTGGCCTGTTTGGCGCGTCGGCATCCCAACTCGTGACCGGTGCTGACAGGGTGATCGCAGTTCCCGCTGACCTGCGGGAGCAGGCGACCTTGCTTAGCCTCGCCGCCACCGCCCACCATGCACTGACCGTCACCAATCGTCCGCCAGATCTCATCATTGGCCATGGTGTGCTGGGCAGGCTGCTGGCCCGCATGTGCATTGCAATGGGCAATCCGGCACCAACAGTCTGGGAAAACGATCGCTACCGCCGAAATGGCGGCTCCGGCTACGAAGTGACAGAAGCCAAACGCGACAGCCGTTCGGACTTCAATTGCATTATCGATGCCAGCGGTGCCGACAGCATTCTCAACGATGCCATAAGCCGCCTCGCAATGGGCGGACAATTGGTTTTGGCCGGCTTCTACAACGAACAGCTGAGCTTTGATTTTGTGCCCGCCTTTGTGCGCGAAGCCAACATTCAGATCGCCCGCGAGTTCCAGCCATCAGACATCAAGGCGGCCCTTACCCTGGTGAGCGCTGGCAAGCTGAAGCTAACCGACCTCATCACCCACCGCGCCCACGCAGAAGACGCCCGTTCGGCCTACGACACGGCTTTCCGCGACACTGGCTGCGTAAAAATGATTCTCGATTGGAGACTTGAAGCATGACCGAAGGTCTCGGAAACCCCGCCGCTTACGATGACGCCCTACGCCACGAAGCCGACATCGAACCCGATGCACCGGCTACCGGCGAGGTGACAAAAGAAACGCAGATCATCGCGATTTACGGCAAAGGCGGCATCGGTAAGTCGTTCACCCTGGCCAACCTGAGCTACATGCTCGCCCAAATGGGCAAGAAGGTATTGCTGATCGGCTGCGACCCGAAGTCCGATACGACTTCGCTTTTGTTCGGGGGAAAGGCCTGCCCCACCATCATCGAAACCTCTTCCAAAAAGAAGGAAGCGGGCGAGGAAGTTGCCATTGGCGACGTCTGTTTCAAACGCGATGGCGTATTCGCCATGGAGCTTGGCGGCCCGGAGGTGGGCCGGGGCTGTGGTGGCCGCGGCATCATCCATGGCTTCGAAACCCTCGAGAAGCTTGGCTTCCACGAGTGGGACTTTGACTATGTGTTGCTCGACTTTTTGGGAGACGTTGTCTGCGGCGGCTTTGGCCTGCCGATCGCCCGCGACATGTGTCAGAAGGTCGTTGTCGTCGGCTCCAATGATCTCCAGTCCCTCTATGTCGCCAACAATGTCTGCTCGGCGGTCGAATATTTCCGTAAGCTGGGAGGCAATGTCGGCGTAGCTGGAATGGTCATCAACAAGGATGACGGCACCGGCGAAGCGCAAGCGTTTGCTGATGCAGTGGACATCCCCATCCTCGGCGCGATTCCGCAGGACGAAGACATCCGCCGCAAAAGCGCAAACTACCAGATCGTCGGTCACCCCGACGGTCGGTGGGGCGAGCTGTTTGGCAACCTCGCCGGCGCCCTCATGGAGTCCGAGCCCCACCAGCCTGCCCCCCTCGACCAAGACGGCCTCATCGCGCTGTTCGATACGGAAAAGGGCGACGAGAACTTCCAGCTCACGCCCGCCTCCATCGAGGATATGTGCGCGGCTTCGAAGGCCAGCAAACCTTCCCTCGAAGTCATCTACGACGCGGTCTAGTCCCCATGGCAGCCCACACCCTTCTTGATCGGCGCAGAGACGCGAATGCAGAACCTAAGGTGACTGCAGCGGAAGCCGCGCGCGTGGAAGAAGCATCCACGGCCGAAGGCCTGGGATGCCACTCCAGCGCCGAACAGATGGCCGCTGCCGCAAAAGCCTCCGGCAATGCCGAGATCATGGAGGGTTTTGAGCGCGATTATCCCCTGGCCGAGCACAATGTCGGACCTCACGAGCAACCGCAGAGCATGTGCCCTGCCTTTGGCTCGCTGCGCGTCGGCTTGCGCATGCGCCGGGTGGGCACGATCCTGTCGGGCTCTGCCTGCTGCGTGTACGGTCTGACCTTCACATCGCATTTCTATGGTGCCAAGCGCACAGTTGGCTACGTGCCCTTCAATTCCGAGAGCCTTGTCACCGGTAAGCTCTATGAAGACATTCGTGACGCTGTGCACGAAATGGCCGACCCAGACCAGTATGACGCCATCGTCATGACCAGCCTGTGCGTGCCCACCGCTTCAGGCGTGCCGCTGCAAATGCTGCCGCGGGAAATCAATGGCGTGCGCATCGTAGGGATCGACGTGCCGGGCTTTGGCATCCCCACCCACGCGGAAGCCAAGGACGTGCTGTCTGCGGCCATGCTCAAGCGCGCCCGCGAAGAAGCGGAGGCCGGCCCCGTGCTGCCACCGCGCGCCAAAGAAGATGACCGTCCCTCAGTGACGCTGCTGGGGGAGATGTTCCCCGCTGATCCGATGATCATCGCTCAGATGCTCGATCCCATGGGCCTTGCCTGCGGCCCGGTCGTACCAGTGCGCGAATGGCGCGAGCTTTATGCTGCACTTGATTGCGCGGTCGTCGGTGCTGTGCATCCGTTCTACACCGGTGCCATCCGCGAGTTCAAAGCCGCTGGCCGCCCGGTTGTGGGTTCCGCCCCCGTGGGCGTGGAAGGCACGAGCGCATGGCTGCAGGCCATTGGCGACGCCACCAACGCGTCCAAATCGAAGATCGACGCTGCCCGCAACGCCATGATCGGCGCAATCGGTGCCGGCCTGGAAGCCAACCCCATAAAAGGCCGC
>JBCDIB010000108.1:0-7569 GCA_038749385.1 Pseudomonadota bacterium
GGCCATCGGCATCGTGCATAGCCGGGTGCTGGACATGTCGCTGCTGCCCTGGATCATAACATCGCAAACCATTCCCATTCTGGCGCTAGCGCCGATGTTGATTGTGGTGATGAACGCGGTGGGGGTGACCGGTATCGTGCCAAAAGCGATGATCGCGACTTACCTTTCCTTTTTCCCAGTGGCCGTCGGTATGGTGAAGGGGCTGCGTTCGCCGGAAGCCATGCAGATGGACCTGATGCACACCTACAGCGCCAATCGCGCGCAGACGCTTTGGAAGCTAAGGCTGCCCGCTTCGGTGCCTTATCTCTTTGCGTCAATGAAGGTGGGGGTGGCGGCATCGCTGGTGGGAGCCATCGTGGCTGAAATGCCCACCGGCGCGGTGGCAGGTCTGGGGGCGCGGCTGCTGGCCGGTTCCTATCGCGGCCAGACGGTGCAGATATGGTCGGCGCTGCTGACGGCCGCCATCATGGCCGCAATTCTGGTGGCCATAATCGGCTTCGTTGGCAATTGGCTCAACCGCCGTATGGGCCAGCGCGAAGAGGGGCTGGCGTAATGGAGCCGAGTACGATCCTGACGCTTGCAATCGTCTTTTGGGCGCTAGCCTTCGCACTGAATTTGTGGCTCGTGCGCCTGCGCATCAAACGACCCGGCGCGAAGCTGACGGTGGCACTGGCGGTTCCCGCTCTTTTTGGCTTGGCACTGTTGGGCCTTTGGGAAGGGGTTGTGCGGGGGTTCGAGGTGCCATTCGTGCTGTTGCCCCCGCCTTCAGCTATCTGGGCGCGTGTGGGCGAAAGCTGGCAGACACTATGGGTCGATTTTCAGGCCACCTATTTGCAGTCGGTACTTGCCGGTTATGCAATGGGGTGTGGCGCAGGGTTCGCCATCGCCATCGCAGCGGACCGGTCGCCCTTTTTCAAGGCGGGCATCATGCCCATCGGTAATTTGATGAGCGCGCTGCCCATCATCGGAATGGCGCCGATCATGGTGATGTGGTTCGGCTTTGGCTGGCAATCCAAGGCCGCCGTGGTGGTGGTGATGACCTTTTTCCCCATGCTGGTGAACACAGTGGCCGGGCTAAATGCGGCCGGCCGTATGGAGCGTGATCTAATGCAGACATACGGCTCGAGCTATTGGCAGACGCTTTTCAAGCTGCGCCTCCCCGCCGCCATGCCATTCATTTTCAATGCGCTGAAAATCAACTCCACACTTGCCTTAATCGGTGCCATCGTTGCCGAGTTTTTCGGCACACCGATCTACGGAATGGGCTTCCGCATTTCGGTGGAAGTGGGCAGGCTCAACATAGACATGGTGTGGGCGACCATTTTCGTGGCCGCACTGGCGGGCTCGCTATCCTACGGATTGCTGGCTCTGCTCGAGCGGTCCGTGACCTTCTGGCATCCATCGCAAAGGCGTGTACGCTAGAGCTATAAAATAAGAGACCAAACAGGGAGAAGACCAAATGAAAATGATCAAAACACTGCTGGCAGGAAGCGCGCTGGCGCTTTCGACCACTTTTGCTATGGCCGCAGATGATGTGACCCTACAGCTAAAATGGGTCACGCAGGCGCAGTTTGCCGGTTATTATGTGGCGCAGGAAAAAGGCTTCTACGAAGAGGCTGACCTGAATGTCACCATCAAGCCCGGCGGCCCAGACATTGCGCCACCGCAGGTCATTGCAGGCGGCGGTGCCGACATCATCATCGACTGGATGCCATCTGCCCTGGCCAGCCGTGAGAAAGGCGTGCCGCTGGTCAACATCGCTCAGCCGTTTGCACGCTCCGGCATGATGCTGACATGCCGCAAGGATACGGGCATCGAAAGCCCGGAGGACTTTGCGGGCAAAACGCTCGGCGTCTGGTTCTTCGGCAACGAATATCCGTTCCTGAGCTGGATGAGCCAGCTGGGCCTCTCCACAGAAGGCGGTGATGATGGCGTTACGGTGCTCAAGCAGGGCTTTAACGTCGATCCCATCATTCAAAAGCAGGCCGACTGCGTGTCGACCATGACCTATAATGAATATTGGCAGATCATCGACGCTGGTTTCTCGCCGGACGAATTGGTGACCTTTAACTACACCGACCAAGGCGTGGCGACGCTGGAGGACGGACTGTACGTATTGGAGGAAGATCTGACCGATGAGGCGAAGGTCGATGCCTACGCGCGCTTTGTGGATGCTAGCATGAAGGGCTGGGCCTATGCGGCCGCCAACCCGGAAGAAGCTGCAGATATCATCCTCGAAAACGATGCGTCAGGGGCGCAGACTGAAGAGGGCCAGACACGGATGATGAAGGAGATCGCTAAGCTGCTTTCCGACACGCCAGCGCTGGACATGGCGGCCTACGACACCACCGTCGCGTCTCTGCTGTCCGGCGGCTCTGATCCGGTTATTTCGAAAGCACCGGAGGGCGCTACTACCGATATCGTGACCAAGAAAGCGATGATGAAATAGCCACAAGGCACCACTGAACTGACGAGCCTCCGGCGTTGGCGCCGGGGGCTTTTTTGTGGGCCGGTTAATCTGCACTCAGCTTTTCGACAGGATCAGCATCGAGGCGGAAAACGTCTGGCGCGCCGTCAACCGCGGGGAAGATCTTTCGCACAAGAGGGTCGTGACCGGGGATCACAAGCTCAGGGGCCGAGGCGAGCGATTGGATGGTTTCAAAGCCATCCAGCATGTTCTGCATATCCACCACGATGGGAAATGGCTTCTTGGCCATCCAGTTTTCGTAATAATGCGCGGCGTCTGACGCCAGAACCAAAGAGCCATTGCGCGTAGCTACACGCACGGCCTGCAACCCGCGGGAGTGTCCGCCCGTGCAATGCACGGTCACACCCGGCGCGACCTGCCCGGTGCCATCGTAAAACTGCACACGACCGGAATAGACCCGTTGGACCATCTCGCAGACATGGTCTGCGGTAAAAGGCATTTGCAACACCGGATGGCACATGCACGGGCCGGTGGCGAAGGCCATCTCCGCCTCCTGAATATGCAGTCGGGCGTTTGGAAACGCCCCCAGACACCCTGCATGGTCGTAGTGGAGATGCGTAATGATGACGTCGGTCACATGCTCGGGGTCGATGCCAAACTGCGCCAGATGAGTCGCCGGATCACGCAGGATAGGCCTTCCCCGACGCTTGGCCTCAGCCTCATCATATCCCGTGTCCACAATGATGGTCCGACCGCCAGACCGCAGGGCCCAGATGAAATAGTCCATATCATGGGAACTGGCATGATCGTCGTCGAATATGAAACTGTCGGCCCGAGTGCGGCCGGGCCGGTCGGCATAGCGCAGGGCGTAGACTTCCCACAGCGTTTCGGACCAGCGCTCGGTGGACCATTGGCGTGCGATTACATCGCTCATTGAGATTGGCCTTCCACCAACGCCGCGCCATAAGTTTCCACGCGTTTGGCCGTCACCCAATCGGCGATTTTGGCGTCAAAACTTGCAAAATGCGGGGTGCTCAAATGCACGTCAAAGGCAGCGCGGTCGTCATAGACTTCATAGAGGTAAAAGCACGTAGGTTCTCTTTCATCGGTCCAAACATCAAAACGCGAGCAACCGTCCTCCTCCAGGCTGGCCTGCGCCTGGCCCGTGACGGCGGCCTGAAAATCCTCGACATGCGTTTCCCACACGTCAAACCTCACACTTACGCAAAAACTCATATGCCTTCCTCCCCGCGGCAACTTGCAGCCAGAGGGGCCGGTTGAAAAGAGCAGATCGCCATTAAGAACATCAAGCGGCTGACACGGACCGTTTCGCGCTCTACCAAGGGCACCGGGGGGAACCACATTATGACGGTTAAAGTGCTGGGCGTTGGAGCCGGTTATTTCAGTCAATTTCACTATGAAGCATGGTCGGAAAACCCTGAAGTCGAGCTTTTGGGAATTGTTGATCCAAACCAGAAGGCAGCGGGCGAGATGGCCAGTCGCTTTGGCGCGCGCGCGGTGTTTGATGATCTCGAGGTCGCCTTGAACGCCGCTTCCCCCAATCTGGTGGATATCATCACGCCACCACCGGCGCATCTGGGACTGATTGAAAAGACCATGGCGGCAGGCTTGGCGACAATTTGCCAGAAGCCCTTATGCGGGAACATCAAAAATGCGCGCAAGGCGGCGGCAATAGTTCAGGAGGCCGCCACACCGCTTATCGTGCATGAAAATTTCCGTTTTCAACCCTGGTACCGGCGGGTGGCCGATGAATTGGCGCTGGGGTCGTTGGGTGACTTGTATCAGATGACGTTTCGTTTGCGCCCTGGTGATGGGCAGGGCCCGGACGCCTATCTGGCGCGGCAACCATACTTCCAGCAAATGCCACGTTTTCTGGTGCATGAAACAGCGGTGCATCTGCTCGATGTTTTCCGCTATCTGATGGGTGAGCCCAAATGGGTGTGGGCGGACCTGCGAACTTTGAATCCGGCCATTGCGGGCGAAGATGCAGGGCTGATCATTCTTGGCTACAGCGACGGGCGGCGGGCGGTATTCGATGGCAACAGGTTGGCCGACCACCGAGCGGATGACCGACGGCGCACGATGGGCGAAGCGCTTTTGGAAGGCAGCGACGCCACGATAGAGCTGAACGGCTTTGGCAATTTGCATCTGCGGACCCATGGCTCTGAAGACGTTGCCAACCTGCCCTTCGATGCCCACCCGACACGTTTTGGGGGCGGGTGCGTCGGGGCTTTGCAAAACCACGTCATCGAGCACTTACGCACCGGCGCACCTTTGGAGAATGAGGCGGCCGATTATCTGCGCACGATGGAGTTGGTGGAGGCGGCTTACCGCTCCGCCGAAACGGGGGCCAAGGTTCACCTGAGCGCTTAAACCATATCATCAACTGCACATTTTTTGACGTTGCACGAAAAACGGGCATGCCTAGTGTGCGCCCATGTTGGATGGCTCCCCCACAGTTCTGGTGATCGACACACAGCCCGCGCGCGCTGCCATTATTGAAGAAGGTTTGCGCGCCGCCGGCTACGATCGGGTTGAGATCATCACCGAGATTACGGGCATCGCCCAGCAAATCGAGCAGAGCGCGCCGGATGTGATCGTGATGGATCTGGGCAATCCAAACCGCGATATGCTGGAAAACATGCTGTCCATCACCCGCGCCGTAAAGCGGCCCGTGGCCATGTTCGTCGATCAATCGGACAGACAAAGTATGGAGCAGGCCATCGAAGCGGGCGTGTCCGCCTATGTGGTAGACGGGCTGCGCAAAGAGCGCGTGCGCACAATAATGGAAATGGCGATCAGCCGGTTCAACGCCTTTTCACGGCTTGAGCGGGAATTGGAAACCGCCAAATCCGCGCTGAGCGAGCGCACAACAATCGATAAGGCGAAGCGACTGGTCATGACAAGCCGCGGAATCGATGAGGACACGGCATATGCCCTCCTGCGCAGCACTGCGATGAATCAAAACCGGCGGATCGCAGAGGTGGCGGAAGGTCTGCTTATGTCGGCGGCGCTGTTGGGGCCGGCAGATGAAGATGGGGGAAGCTCGAAATGACAACCCAAATTCGCGCGGGGTTTCTACCACTCATTGACGCCGCAATTTTGATCGTTGCCCGCGAGCAAGGCTTTGCGGAAACCGAGAATATCGCCCTTACGCTTGTGCGCGAAACATCATGGGCCAACGTGCGTGACCGGCTTGCTGTTGGTCATTTCGATGCCGCCCATATGCTGGCGCCCATGCCGTTGGCCGCCAATATGGGACTCACCGCAATCGGACAGAAGCTGGTCGTGCCCATGGCCCTGGGACTTGGTGGCAATGCCGTAACAGTTTCCAACGCGCTGCACGCCAGCCTTGGGGCGCCAGATATGCAAGACCCTGCAACAAGTGGCGCGCAACTGTCTGCATTTATCGCTAAACGCCCCGGGCAAAGACTGCGCTTTGCCGTGGTTCATCCCTTCTCCGCTCACAATTTTGAATTGCGTTACTGGCTGTCCGCCAGTGGAATTGCGCCGGATGAAGATGTCGAGATCGTTGTTTTGCCCCCTGCTCTGGTACCCGACGCTTTGGCAGCGGGATCAATTGACGGCTATTGCGTGGGGGAGCCCTGGAACACCTTGGCAGTCCGCGCCGGCACGGGCCGAATATTGACCACCAAAAACGCGATCTGGGCCTCCAGTCCTGAGAAGGTGCTGGCCCTGCCGGAAACCATGGTGCGTGACGCGCCGGACACGATTGCGAGCATGGTGCGCGCATTGACGGCCAGCGCACGCTGGTGTGCGGACGCTGCCAATGCAGATGCTCTTGCGAAGCTGTTGGCCAAGGAGAGCTATCTCAACAGACCGGAACCGGATATGGCGGCTGCGCTTTCAGGGCCCGCCGGATACGAGCCTTTCGCACGGGCAGCTACCTTTCCATGGCAGAGCCACGCGCTGTGGCTCTACAGCCAGATGGTCCGCTGGCAAATGGTCGAGCACAGCGCTGCAAACGCCCAAATGGCCATGGCGACTTATCGCCCGGACTTGTACCGCGTCGCTCTTGCGGACATCGAAATCGCCGTTCCGGCGGCCAATGCCAAAGTTGAGGGCGCCCTGGGCGCACCCGCTCATGTGGGGGCCAAAACCGGGGGCAAAGACAGCGCATTGCTCATGGGGCCTGATGGCTTTTTTGACGGGTGCAGCTTCGACCCCGATAGATTAGATGACTATTTGAGCAGCTACTGACGCCAGCCGCCAGAGTGCTGTAAAATTGTGCAAAAATACATCTGCTGCATAAAACGGCAGCGAGAGCCATGCACTGTACTGGTGCAGGCAATTCCACAAGACTTTCCATAGGTAACTGAAATACAACGGTTTTTCTTTCGTGCATCGAAACTGGCACGGACCTTGCAAAACCGTTAACGAGCCGCACAGCTCACCTCGGCCCAATGGCGGGCCGAACCAAACAGCATCGCCGCTGAACAGCACGTCTCCACGCCCCTCCTCCCACCGGCGTCGACGTGGGGTTCAGCGGCGTTTTCGTTTTCATCAGACGCGGCCTACGTCTCTACTTCGGGGATTATGGCTGCAGGTCGAGGGGACCAAATGAACACTTTCCGCACCACACGGCGCGCCCTTATGGCTCTGGCATCCGCCACACTCGCCGCCGCAACATTTCTCACTCCCGCCCACGCCGAGATGCTCGATGTCGAGAAAGACGAGCTGAAATTCGGCTTCATCAAACTCACCGATATGGCGCCGCTCGCGGTCGCCTATGAGCTCGGCTACTTCGAAGATGAAGGCTTGTTCGTCACGCTGGAGCCGCAGGCGAACTGGAAAGTGCTTCTCGACCGTGTGATCACCGGCGAACTGGATGGCGCACACATGCTTGCCGGTCAGCCGCTGGCCGCCACCATCGGCTTTGGCACCAAAGCCCACATCGTCACGCCCTTTTCCATGGATTTGAACGGCAACGGCATAACAGTCTCCAACGAAGTTTGGGAACTGATGCGAGAGATCATTCCATCGGACGCCGACGGCAAGCCCATTCACCCGATTTCTGCGTCCGCACTCAAGCCCGTGGTTGACCAGTTCAAGGATGAAGGCCGCCCCTTCAACATGGGCATGGTGTTCCCGGTCTCCAC
>JBCDIB010000109.1:0-7568 GCA_038749385.1 Pseudomonadota bacterium
GCTCGTTCAAAATGTCGATGCAAAAACACTTGATGAAAGCTGCCAAGGCGTTTGATGCCCGCAAATCAGAGGGTCGCCTTCCGGTTCAGCTGGATCCCGATCACAAGGTCGCCGCGTTCACCGATGGCAATTATACCAAGCACCGATATTAAGCGCTGGCACCAATGTCTGACCTCGACCAAAAAGACCCTTCGCAACCACGGTTTGATGGTTATCTACCGCCAAACCTGGCGGCCCTCTATGCAACACTTGGTGTCGATGTTGCCGCTGACGAAGGTGGCGTGGCTGACGAAGGGCGGCCGTTCTTGTCGGTCGTAACGCGTACCCAAGGCCGACGTCAGGATATGCTCCGGGACGTCATCCTGTGCCTGGCGGGCCAGACCGATCAGGATTTCGAGCACATCATCGTGGTGCACAAGGCCGATGCCTCCGTGCTTACCCGACTTCGTGACATGGCGGATGAATTTCCGATGTCGTTATCCAGCCGCATCAGTGTCATTGCGTGTGATGAGGAGGGACGGGCGGCTCCACTTAACGCTGGTGCCATGGCTGCAAAGGGTTCCTACGTCGCCTTTCTCGACGACGATGATTTCGTTTTCAGTCATTGGGTCGAAACCTTTGCTGAGCTGAACAAGGCTCATCCGGGGCGCGTGTTGCGCAGCGCCTGCGTGCGCCAGAATTATTCGGCGGTGACGGTAGAGGGAAAGTCCGAGCCATTGCCGATGGCATCGTCGTGGTACACGCCATCGTGGCCGAACACATATGATCCCGTGCGGCACCTGTATGAAAATCTGACGCCGTTCATGGTTCTCGCTTTTCCCAGCGCGCTATTTCAGCGTCTCGGCATGCGCTTCGATGAATCTCTGACCACCATCGAGGATTGGGAGTTTACGACCCGCGCGGCCATGCTTTGTGATGTGGCATGCAGCCCGAAGATTACCGCCATCTATCGATGGTGGACCAACGGGCTTTCATCATCGTTTGAGCACAAGCGCGAGGAATGGAAGGCCAATCACAAGCTGGTTCTAGAACGCCTCAACAACCGTCCGCTGCTCTTGCCCGGCGGATCGGCGAGCCAAATCCAAGGCCTGATACGTACCAATGACCGGCTGAAAGTTCGGGCCCACTATGCGAGGCATGGCTGGACGCGGCATCCCTATGTGAAGTTTGTCCGCAACCAGGTCAGCAAACTGTGGAACAGAAGTCTGCCGGGAAAATTTCTGAACCGAAGGCGCGGTAAGGCCGATCTGGAAAAACTGGGGCCCGCCATTCGCAACTCCGGTTTGTTCGATCAGGAATGGTATCTGCAAGCCTATCCCGACGTGGTGGGTTCCAGGCTCACCCCACTGGAACATTTCGTCACCAACGGTCTGTATGAAGGGCGAAATCCGGGGCCTGAGTTCGACACGAAATTCTACGTAACCCAAAACCCCGATGTGTTGCTGATCGCGCTGCCGCCCTTCCTCCATTATCTGGAATTTGGGCGCGACCAGAAGCGAAAGTGCAAACCATGATCGGACGAAAGCCCAAGGCGAGTAAACGCAGGGCCGTATTTGTGCTGGGTGACAGCCATTATGCCGCCTTGGCGTCCGCAGCTGAGGCACGGCTCAAGGCGTCCAAGGCTTCGACGGCCGCAACGGGCACTGAAAGTCTTGACGCCGCGTTGTTCATATTCAACGCGTGGAAATATCGATTGCTGTACGAGTTTAGTGTCGCGAAGTCAGGCAAATGGGTGATGAACCCCGAGCTCCAGCAGTCCATGATGTCGTTGGCCGGTGGGTTTGATGAAGTGCACGTGGTGTCCATGTTCGGGGGCGCCCACAACCACGCCCTGACGATGATCGAATATAAGCGGCCGTTCGATGTGTATCTGCAGCACCATAATGCGGAACCGCTGATCGAAGGCGCAGAAATTTTGAGCCGCAACTATGTTGAGACGGCCCTGTGCGAATATCTCGTCTATCCGTTCCGGCAAATGAAGGTGCTGATAGAAGCCATCCCGAACGCCGTTGGGCATCACATCCAGTCACCGCCCATCGTGGGCGATCAGGAATTCGCCCAAGCGCATATGGGGGAGTTTTTTGCCAAAGATGCTGATGGCGATGAAGCGATTGTCGCGCCAGCCTACTTCCGGCAAAAGATTTGGATTATCCAGTCTGAATTGTTCAAGCACGAAGCTGCAAGGCTTGGGTACGGATCAATCGCACCGCCTGAACAGTCCATGGACGAGGGCGGATTTCTAAAGTCGGTCTATTACTCAACAGACTCCACCCACGCCAATTCCGCTTACGGAGAGTTGCTGATCCAGCAATTGGAGAATTCGATTGATAAGGAATTCTCGGTCATAGATTTCTTCGGTTAGCGCGCAAGAAAACGCTCTGCTCCCCTACCAGAAGCGCTGCAAGATCTTGAGGGTTTCCAGAATTACCGGATTGTCCTTGCGCCGGTTCAGCACCACGAAGCAAAGGCATGCAGGCACTGAAACGGCATTGGCAACCGCCAGGCCGAGGCTCTGCTTCTCATGGAGCGCGATTGAATCGCGGCACAGGCTCAAGCCGATGCCGGATCGAACCATTTCCAGCATTGAAGGCTCCTGGTCGACAAGGGCAACAACGTTTGGTCGACATTCATGCGCTCTGAAAATTGAGGACAGCAGCCGGTGGTGGACGGATTTGGGTGGCGTGCCAATCCAAGGCAGCAAGGCCAAAGCCTGCCACTGCGCATCCTCCAACTGCGTCTGCCAGCCAGTCGGCCCAATCACCCGGTAAGTGAAGTCGGCCAGTTTGATGGCGTGGACCGCTTCCTCGTTGCCGGCGCTCAGATTAGGTACCTCGTTCGGGTCGCACAGGTAGAAACCAGCATCGATCTTGCCCTGCCCAAGCCAATTGAGAACATCGCCACTGACGCCGTGCATGAGTTCGGTTTCTATGCCTGGATGCTCGGATCGAAGCAGCGCCAGCAGGCGCCCAAGCCGAATGAACTCCGGGTCTACGACTGTGCCGATTTTCAGCTTGCCGCCCACTTGCCCGGCTCGCTGGCGGGCATGTCCGTGGAACTCCGCCATCGCCTGCAGCACGTGTTCCGCTTTCTCCAGCATTGCGCTGCCGTCGGACGTTAGCTTCAAGCCGCCGGATGATCGGGTAAAGAGTACGATACCGGTCTCTTCGCTCAGTCGTTTAAGTTGGTGGCTCACCGCCGGTTGGGTGAGGCTCAAGATATCAGCTGCGCGCGACACGCTGCCCTCTCGGGCTGTGGTTACGAAGGCAACGATGTTGGCGATATTTGAGAGGCGCTCCATATAAATAGATCTAATATGTGACTTCGAGATTTGTCATTAGATTTCTGCCTTCTTGCCCGCAATATCGGGTTAGTGGACGAATTGACCGATATTGGGTGCTCTCATCTCCGAAAATGACATAAATTTTGACTATATTGTTATCGGCGGCGGCTCGGCGGGTTGCCTGCTGGCAAATCGGCTGAGCGCAGATCCGGAAAACCGGGTTTTGCTGCTGGAGGCAGGTAAGCCGGACAATTACCACTGGATCCACATTCCGGTGGGCTATCTGTATTGCATTGGCAATCCGCGCGCAGACTGGATGTACAAGACGCAGGCGACCAAGGGTCTTAACGGGCGCAGCCTATTGTATCCCCGGGGCAAGACGCTGGGGGGATGCTCCTCGATCAATGGCATGATCTACATGCGCGGGCAGGCGCGCGACTACAACAAATGGGCCGAATTGTCGGGTGATGCAGATTGGAACTGGGAGAATTCGCTCCCCGATTTCAAAGCGCATGAAGACCACTACAAGCTCGATGGTGGCGCTGACCCTGTTACCGGCAGTAACAGCCGCTTTTCAGACATGCACGGCCATGGCGGCGAATGGCGGATCGAAAAACAGCGCCTTCAATGGGATGTTCTGGACAGCTTTGCCGATGCAGCGACCGAAATCGGAATTGAAAAGACGGATGACTTCAATTCGGGTGACAATGCAGGCGTTGGGTACTTCGATGTCAACCAGCGATCCGGCTGGCGCTGGAACACGTCAAAGGCGTTTTTGCGGCCCATCAAGTCGCGGCAAAATCTGACCATCTGGACCCAAGCGCAGGTGGAGACACTTCAGTTTGAGCGAACTGGCGATGGAGAATTGCGGTGCCGGGGTGCGTCGGTGCAGCGCGGCGGAAAGTCCTTGTCCGTAAATGCGGACCGGGAAGTTGTTTTGTCCGCAGGTGCGGTCAACTCTCCGCAAATCCTGCAATTGTCCGGCATAGGCCCTGCAGCGCTGCTGAAAAAGCACGGCATTCCCGTCGTCAAAGACGCCCCGCATGTAGGCGAAAATTTGCAGGATCACCTTCAGATCCGCGCAGTGTTCAAGGTCAATGGCACTAGGACGCTCAATACGCTGGCGAACTCGCTCGTGGGCAAGGCAAAAATCGGCCTTGAATATATGTTCAAGCGGTCCGGACCCATGAGCATGGCGCCCAGCCAGTTGGGAGCCTTTGCTCGATCGTCACCCGAGCGGACCCATGCCAATCTGCAATATCACGTTCAGCCCCTCAGCCTCGAAGCATTTGGTGAAGACCTGCACGACTTCCCGGCAATGACGGTCAGCGTCTGCAATCTCAATCCGACCAGCCGTGGCCATGTGCGCATTGCATCGGGAGACTTTCGGGATGCGCCGGACATTTCACCAAATTATCTGGACACGGACGAAGACCGCAAAGTTGCCGCTGAAAGCCTGCGGCAGGTGCGTGAAATCATGGCGCAGCCAGCGTTGAAAGCCTATGAGCCCGAGGAATACAAGCCCGGCATTCAGTACCAGTCCGACGAAGAACTGGCGACTTTGGCAGGCGATATTGCCAGCACGATTTTCCATCCGGTGGGCACGGTGAAAATGGGTCGTGAGGACGATGCAACCGCCGTGTTGGACTCGCACTTGCGCTTGAAGGGCGTGCGGGGCTTGCGGGTTGTTGATGCGTCGGTCATGCCGGAAATCACAAGCGGCAACACCAATTCTCCGACAATCATGATCGCAGAAAAAGCAGCGGGCTGGATATTGGCTGGACAATAAGACCAGACGGAACATTTGGCGATAAGGGAGGCTGTGGGAGGTCTTATGCGCAAATCATTTTCTGAACTGCCGTTGACCGGCGTGAAAGTCGTCGACTTTGGGCAGTATATTGCCGGCCCTGCAGTTGCCATGTTGCTGGGGGATTTGGGGGCAACGATTGTCCACATCGATCCGCCCGACGGCCCTATGTGGGACAGCCCTGCCAACGCCACCCTCAATCGCAACAAAATGATTGTGAACCTCGACCTCAAAACCGAGGACGGGCGGGAGAAGGCGCTGGCGCTGTGCGCTGAAGCCGATATCATCGTGGAGAATTTCCGTCCCGGAAAATTGGCGGTGCTGGGCGTTGATTTCGCTCAAATGCGGGTCGACCGTCCTGAACTCATCACGATTTCTCTGCCGGGCTTTGCTTCCAACGATATGGACAAGCGCGAGCAACGGGCATTTGAGAGCATAATCGCCGCGAGCTCTGGCGTTTACACTGATATGGGCTTGAACCGGGTTCTGATGGGCCTGAACCCATCTTTCTCACCGCTTCCACTGGCGTCTGCCTATGCTTCTCAAATTGCGGCCTCGGCCACCGTGCTGGCGCTGCAGTCGCGGCAGATTACTGGGCTTGGCGATCAGATCGAGGTGCCTTTGGCGGCAGCTGTCATGGAAGGGCTTTGCTACAACTCGATCAAGGTTGAGAACATGCCGGAGCGCTATCTGACACAGCGCGAAGTCGAGATTGAACGTCGGCGGCTTGAAGGGCTGCCGATGAATATGAGCTATGAGGATTTGCAGGAACTGTTGGACCCGTTTTTCCGCAGCTACATGTGCAAAGACGGCCGCATGTTCTATGTGGTTTGCCCCAGCCATAAAAACCACGCCCGCCGGTGCCTCGAAGTGTTGGGTATCTATGACGAACTTGTCGAAGAGGGGCTGACGTCGGAAGAAAACACCTACAAGCCGTGGGCTGAATGGGAGCACCCGACATCGCTGGGCGTCTATCCGATGCCCAAGGACTGGGCTGACAAGATTTCGGCACGGATGAAAGAGGTGTTCATGACCCGCACCTCCTATGAATGGAAAAAGATGTTCGGGCGTGGTCACATTCCTGGCGCCCCGCAGCGCTGGCTTCAGGAATGGGTGCATGATGAGTTTGCCGAAACCTCTGGTCTGATGATCGACGTCGAGGACCCAGTCTATGGCGACATGACACAGCCGGGACCAGTGGTTTGGATGGAAGAAAGCGGCGAGGAGGCGCTGGAACCTGAGCCACGTCGTTGGGTGGAGTTTGAGGAAGCCTTGAAGGCCCTGTGCAAAATCCAAACCCAAATTCCCGAGCCGTCCGACGAAACATCTCGGGAAGGTTGGCTGTCAGGCGTGCGGGTGCTGGACCTGTGCAACGTTATCGCTGGCCCCCATGCGGCCAGTTATATGGCGCGGTTCGGAGCTGAAGTGATCAAGCTGGACCCTTCCGAGCCAATGTATGACAGCTGGAACACTGTGATTTACGGCTTGAGCCAAATGCGGGGCAAGCGGTCCATACTTGCGGACATTACGTCCCGCCACGGGCGCCAAGTGTTCGAAGATCTGGTCAAATCAGTCGATGTGATCGTCTGGAACGCGCCGGACAATCAGATCAAGAAGATGGGGCTAGATGCGGAGAACCTGCGGAAAATCAATCCCGATGCCCTTTTCTGCAAGCTGGATTGCTTCAGCGGCGTGCGGCGCGGAACGCGTACCGATTATATTGGTTATGATGATCTGGTGCAGGCGGCCACGGGCATCATGCTGCGGTTTGGTGGAGCGATGGACCGCCCAGAAGAGCATGCGCATGTGGGCACAATTGATGTGATGTGCGGGTTCGGTGGTGCGCTTGGAGTCGCCGCTGCACTTTACCAAAAGCATCGCCATGGCCGCATCGGTCGCGGCCGCACGTCGCTCAGCGCCAACAGTGGCCTGCTGCAGGTTCCCTTCGCCTACGACTTCAAGGGGCGGGGCCTGTATGAAGAACCATCCGGCCCCGAAAGTAATGGCTACGACGCGTTGACGCGGTTCTACAGCACGGCGTCGGGCCGCCACATTCTTCTGTGCGCCTATGAGGCCGATGTGCCGCGTTTCCGGGACGTGGAAGGGCTGGAAGAGCTGCCGGATCAGGCCGAAGAAGACCGCGCCGCATATCTTGCGACCGCCTTCCAGGGGCAAACGGCAGAAGAATGGATTACGCGGTTGCGCGCCGCAGATATCGGCGGTGCCGTGTGCGAATACCTTGATGCTCTTCGGGCGGAAAATGCCCGCGAAGCGGACGGGACGCCCGGCACGGAAAATGGCAGCTATTCGTTCTCGGTCTATTCAGACCATCCCAGCGGCCACGAGGTCACCCAGCTCGATCCCTACGCTGTTCGAACCGCACGTGGAGCCGTGATTGCTGTGAGCCCGGCGGAGAAGTTCGGGACCTCCACCCGCACCATTTTGAAGGAACTTGGCTACGCCGACCAAGCTGTCGAAGCC
>JBCDIB010000110.1:0-7533 GCA_038749385.1 Pseudomonadota bacterium
CCGACTATCACCATGTGGTGGAGGTGGCCAGCGGCACGCCAGTTCTGGTGCGCGGTGTTGGCAAGGCCCCTGAGGCGGAGATATTGCAGCGCACTTACGATCTGATGGAGCAGGGGGTTGCGGGTATCGTCTATGGCCGCAACGTGATTCAGCACGAAAAGCCAGCCGCCATCACCCGTGCGCTGATGGCCATCGTGCATGACGGCGCAACGCCCGACGCTGCCCTTGAGCATTTGAAGGTGTAGGCCATGGCGATGAAGGAAATCCGGTTTGGCATTATTGGCGGCGGCCTGATGGGCAAGGAGTTTGCCAGCGCGGTGGCGCGGTGGCTGCACCTTAACGACATGCCAGCAAAGCCGGTCATCACTGCAATCTGCGATATCAATCCGGATGTGCGCGGTTGGTTTGAGGCGCATCTGTCGAGCGTCAGCCTTTCCACCGACGACTATAACGACTTGCTGGCGAGCGACGAGGTGGATGCGATTTACTGCGCTGTGCCGCATAATCTTCACGCAGAGCTGTACACCGATATTGTCGCCGCTGGAAAACACCTGTTGGGGGAGAAGCCATTTGGCATCGACAAAGCGGCCAACGCTAAAATCCTCGATGTGATTGACGCCCACCCCGACGTTCTTGTGCGGTGCTCGTCGGAATTTCCGTTTTTCCCCGGCGCGCTGGCCGTATCGAAAGCCATTGCGGCGGGGCAGTTGGGGGATGTGATCGGTGTCGATGCGGGCTTTTTACATTCCTCCGACCTCGACCCCAACAAACCCATCAACTGGAAGCGAATGGTCGCGGTGAATGGCGAATATGGCTGCATGGGCGATCTGGGTTTGCACGTTATGCACATACCACTGCGCCATGGGTGGCGGCCAAAGCGTATCGCGGCGCAGCTGTCGAACATTGTTGAACAGCGCCGCAATGCCGATGGCGAGATGGTGCCCTGTGAGACATGGGACAATGGCTCCATTCACTCCATGGTGACGCCAGAAAATGGCCCGGACTTTCCAATGTCTATGCACATGAAACGCATCGCGCCGGGGGAGACAAATAGTTGGTACATACAGGTGGATGGCACACAAAAGAGCGTCGCCTATTCCACCAAACAGCCCAAGCTGCTGCGCTGGATGGATTATCAGTCCGGCACATCGCAGGCATGGAGCCATCTCGATCTGGGTTATGCCAGCGCTTATCCAACCGTGACCGGGGGCATATTCGAGTTCGGCTTTCCAGACAGCTTTCAGCAAATGTGGGCAGCGTTCGTGGACGAGCTGGTCAATGGCCGCGAAGGCATGTCCCAGCCCTTCTATTGCGCGACGCCCCAAGAAACCGCGGCAAGCCACGACATCATGACCGCAGCGCTGCAAAATGCGATCTGAGGTGGCAACATGTCGGACGTGATATTCTGCGGTGAAGCGTTGATCGACTTTGTGCCTGTGGAAACTGACGCGGGCACAGCCTTGATGCCCAAGGCCGGAGGCTCGCCCTTCAATGCTGCCAAGGCTGCTGCCATGGCAGGCGGCAAGTCGTATTTCTGCGGTGCCGTGTCCCACGAGTTTTTCGGCGATCATCTGGTGGCGGACCTGGAGCAAGCCGGGGTGCGCACAGATTTGGTTCAGCGCCTTGATCATCTGACGACCCTGGCCTTTGTGGATTTTGCGTCCGGCGGGCCGCGATATGCGTTCCACGATGAAGGTACGGCCAGCCGTAATTTTGTGCCCGGCTTTGGCGGCTACACACCCGCCCCGAGGTCGATCCTCGATTTCGGTTCTGTTTCGCTCATCGGCAACCCGGCGGCCGATGCGCTGGCCGATTTTGCGGTGGCCCAGAGTGAGCGGATGCTGATTGCCATTGACCCAAATGTGCGCGAAGGGCTGATCGCTGACGCAGATGAGTGGCACACTCGCCTGGCTCGCATGCTGGGCGTGGCGAGCATTTTGAAGCTGTCCGATGAAGATCTAGCCTTTATGGCGCCGGGCACTTCGATGGAAGATTATGCCAGCGCCATGCTGCAGCACGGCCTCGCGCTGGTGATTATTACTTTGGGAGAAGGCGGTGCGATGGCCTTCACGAGGGATGGCCGGGCCAAGGTGCCTGTCCGCCGGATAGACATGGTGGACACGGTGGGTGCGGGGGACACGCTTATGGGCACGGCGCTGGTTTGGCTGACGGAGAACGAACTCACGTCGCGGGCGGCACTGGCAGGCGCGGACGATGATAAGCTTGCGGCCATGCTGACCTTTTCCACCACGGCCGCGGCGCTGAACTGCACCCGCCAAGGCTGTCAGCCGCCCTCGCGGCAGGATCTCGAACACGCGCTGAGGACCGGCGCACGATTTTTTTCTTTAGGAGATTGATATGAAACTTTTGCGCTTTGGGCCGGCTGGTTCTGAAAAGCCGGGCATGTTGGATGCGGATGGCAAAATCCGGGATCTCAGCAGCGTGGTCACCGACATTGCAGATGAAGTGCTGAGCCCACGGGTGTTGGCCAGTTTAAAGCAGACCGATATATCCAGCCTGCCAATCGTCAGCGATGATGAACGCCTTGGCCCTTGCGTGGGCAATGTGGGAAAATTCATCTGTATCGGCCTCAACTATTCCGACCATGCGGCCGAAAGTGGCCTCGATGTGCCCCCGGAGCCCGTCGTCTTCTTCAAGGCCACCAGTGCCATCTGCGGCCCTAATGACAATGTCGAAATTCCCCGCACGTCGGTGGCCACCGATTGGGAAGTGGAGCTTGGCGTTGTCATTGGAACGCACTGCAAATATGTCGACGAGGCAGACGCGCTTGACCACGTGGCAGGCTATTGCGTGATCAATGATGTGTCCGAGCGTGACTTTCAGATCAAGCGCTCCGGTCAATGGGTGAAGGGCAAGTCCGCCGATACATTTGGCCCGTTGGGCCCGTGGTTGGTAACAGCCGATGAAGTGCCCGACCCCCAAGACCTCGACATGTCCCTCACCGTGAATGGCGAGACCATGCAAAACGGATCAACCAGCACCATGGTGTATGGCGTGGCGCATGTGATCTCATATCTGAGCCAATTCATGTCGCTGCAGCCGGGAGATGTGATCTCCACCGGCACGCCGCCGGGCGTTGGCATGGGTCAAAAGCCGCCGCGCTATCTGAAGGCGGGCGACCATATGACATTGAGCATCGGCGGTCTGGGCACCCAGACCCAAGACGTGGTGCAGGGTTGAGGAGCGCAAAATGACCGGACGTTTGGACGGCAAGATCGCTATCGTAACCGCAGCTGGCCAGGGCATTGGCAAGGCCATCGCTGACCGGTTTGCAGCGGAGGGCGCCCAGGTCTGGGCATCGGACCTTGATGTCAGCAAGCTCACCAATCCAGCCTTTGCCGATGCGCGGGCGCTGGACGTGACCGACACCCAAGCCATTGCGGCCTATGCGCAAGAAGTGGGAGAGCTGGACATTCTGGCCAACATTGCCGGCTTTGTGCACCACGGTACAGTGCTGGAGTGCAGTGATGAGGATTGGGATTTTTCGTTCGACCTGAACGTTAAATCGATGCACCGCATGATCCGCAGTTTCCTGCCTGCCATGCTTGCTCGGGCTGAGGCGACCGGCAAAACCACTTCCATCGTTAACATGTCGTCGGGGGCGTCCTCCATCAAAGGCGCACCCAACCGCTATGTGTATGGGGCCAGCAAAGCGGCCATAAATGGTATGACACGGGCCATCGCCACGGACTTTGCAGCCCGGCAGGTGCGCTGCAATGCAATCTGCCCTGGCACGGTTCAGTCGCCCTCGCTGGACGATCGCATGACCAAATTGGGAGAACAGCTTGGTGGCTATGACAAGGCCCACCAATTGTTCCTGTCGCGCCAACCCATGGGCCGCATCGCCACTGCGGACGAGATTGCGGGCTTGGCCCTTTATCTTGCATCGGACGAAGCGGCATTTGTGACCGGCAGCGAATATAAAATCGATGGTGGGTGGACTATCTAGGCCGCCCGCGATCATAAGCCGTGGTTTGTCAGTAGGACGTGATCACGGCATTCGCTCCCGCGTCCCGCAGCACTTTGCCGTGGGCCTCTTCAAGACCTGTGAGGTGTCTGCCGCCAACGAAGCCAACGGCGCGCATACCGGCTGCCCTTGCGCCCTGCACCCCCTTGGGGGAATCTTCCAGCACAATGCATTTGTCCGGCGCCACGCCCAGTTGGGCGGCGGCGTGCAGGAAAAGGTCAGGCGCCGGTTTGCCATGCTCCACCAGATCCGCGCTGAACACATGGTCGAAGCGTTCCCGCATATTCATGGTGTCGAGGCTGAGAAAGATGCGTTGGAAGGAGCCGCTGGATGCGATGCAGAACGGAGTTCCGCTGGCATGAAGATGGTCAAGGAGCGCGTCCACGCGGAACACTGGTTTCAAGCCGCTTCTGAGCCGGGCGAACACCATTTGCTCCCAAAATTCAGGAAAGTCCGTCCAATCAATGTTGGGCCGGCTTGTGGTGAGGTCTTGGATGATGGTGGCAAGCGATACACCAAGATAATGGTGGCGAACCTGATCGAGATCCATCTGCACACCATAATCATCAAGCGCATCTGCCATGGCTTGCAGCGATATGACTTCGCTGTCGGCGATCACCCCGTCAAAGTCGAACACCACCAGCTCAACGCCTTCGAGCATGTCGGTCAGAGTGTTGTTCATCTGCGGTGGCTCCGGCCTGTCGTCGAACGGCGTATGGCAGCCTAGGCCGGTCGCAGGGCCTATTCCAGCCGGACATTGGGAAAGCATCGCGCAATGTTGAAGCGTTCGGATCAAGCACAGCACATCTTTTCGGACCAAGCCAGATGCTGTCTCGTGACCCCAATGCAACCGCGCAGAAAGTCGGGAAGTTGCCCCAGTCTTCGGAATGCGGACTACATGGAGAGAGTTGGTAGCGGGAGAGGGACTTGAACCCCCGACACGCGGATTATGATTCCGCTGCTCTAACCACCTGAGCTACCCCGCCACTGTTCGTGGGACATTGTCTGTCTGAGAACAGGGGCGTGGATATGGTTTTGACTTGGGCAAGTCAATGCTTTTTGGCGTTCTTCGCGGTGCGCTGATTATGGAAAGCTGCGGCCAGTCCTGCTTTGTGTCAGGCCGGGCTCGTGGCGGAGAATTTCGCTGTCGGCCAGCCGGGCCAGGAAATTCAGCCGCGCTCCACGACGGTCGGCCTCGGCATCTGTTTCCGGCAAAATCCGCGCGCAGGTGGCTTCCTCAGACAGGGCGCTGAGAAATACGTCAACCACGGCCTCAAAATCAGGGTTCTTCACGGATGCGTTGGGGAAGAGTTGGGTGGCCATCAGCCGGGCGCCGTGCCGATAATCCTCAAAAACCGGGCCAAGCGTTTCGTGCAGCACATTGTCTGTGCGGGCGGCGGTTTGTAACTCTTGGGCCGCCTGCATCAAAGGGTCCGACATGTGATCGCGCAGCAATTCGACGGTACGTCTGGCGAAATCCGAGCCAGGGGCGAGACCGATAAAGCGCTCTGCGAACCGTTGGGTAAGCGCGCTGAAAATGTGCTGGGCAGCGGCGGCCAGCAAGTCGGTGCGGCGCTCGTAATGTCGGAATAGGGCTCCCTTCGTCACGGCGGCCCGGTCACAAATGGCCTGCACGCTCGTATGGGCATAGCCCCGCTCCACCAGCATTTGCGCGGTGGCGTCTATCAGACGCGCCTGCATTTCCTCACGCATGGCGCGGTGGGTGCGGCTTTGTGGTTGCGTGTTCATGGCCACTGTTATGACAAGGCTGTTGCCCGGGCAAAAGCTCGATGTGCCAAATGGGTTGGAAAAGCGCTTTGTCGCCGTCTGCCCGCTATGCAGGGCGTAGGTGGCATGATAGCGGAACGAGCCATCCACCCAAGCTCGCGGCGGGCATTTGCGCCCGTTGCCCAGATGCAGGTTTTGCCATGGCCACCATTCGTCAATCCATAACCGGCCCACAGGCGCTCACCTTTGATGACGTGCTGCTGGTTCCGGGCGCGTCGGAGGTGATGCCCGGCCAGGTGAATGTGGCCAGCCGCGTGACGCGGGATCTGCATCTCAATATGCCCATCCTGTCGTCTGCCATGGACACTGTAACCGAAGGCCGCCTGGCCATTGCCATGGCGCAGGCCGGGGGCATTGGCGTCATCCACCGCAACCTGACACTTGAGCGGCAGGCGGAGGAAGTGACCCGGGTGAAGCGCTTTGAAAGCGGCATGGTGGTGAACCCCATAACGATTGGCCCCGAAGCCACTCTGGCAGACGCGCGCACACTCATGGCCGAGCACCGCATTTCGGGCATTCCTGTGGTCGCAAAAGGCGGCACTGGCGGTTATTCGAAATCCCGCCTCGTGGGCATTCTGACGAACCGTGATGTGCGCTTCGCCGAAAACCCAGATCAATTGGTGTCCGAATTGATGACCCGTGATGGTCTGGTGACCGTGCGCGAAAACGCGACGCAAGATGAAGCCCGCAAACTGTTGCACCAGCACCGCATCGAGAAGGTGTTGGTGGTCGACGGCGACGGAAATTGTCAGGGCCTGATTACAGTGAAGGATATGGAGGGTAGCCAGCTCAACCCCCATGCCAGCAAGGACGATAAGGGCCGTTTGCTGGCGGCTGCCGCCACCACAGTGGGCGATGATGGTTATCACCGAGCCGAGGCTTTGCTGGATGCCGGGGTCGACCTTCTTGTTATCGACACCGCACACGGTCATTCCTCCAAGGTGCTGGAGGCTGTGACGCGGGTGCGTAAGCTATCCAACAAAGTCCAGATTTTGGCAGGCAATGTGGCAACAGCCGCCGGCACAGAAGCTTTGATCGACGCGGGGGCGGATGCGGTGAAAGTGGGTATCGGTCCCGGCTCGATATGCACCACGCGGATAGTGGCCGGTGTGGGCGTGCCCCAGTTGACGGCGGTGATGGAAGCGGCGGAAGCTGCGGCCAAACACGATGTGCCCGTGGTGGCGGATGGCGGCATCAAATATTCCGGCGATCTGGCGAAGGCGCTCGCCGCTGGAGCATCTGTGGCGATGGTGGGTTCGCTTCTGGCGGGCACGGAAGAAAGCCCCGGAGAAGTGTATTTGCACCAGGGGCGCAGCTACAAATCCTATCGCGGTATGGGCTCTGTCGGCGCCATGAGCCGTGGTTCGGCAGACCGCTATTTTCAGGCGGAGGTTCGTGACGAGCTGAAACTGGTGCCCGAAGGCATTGAGGGGCAGGTGCCATATAAGGGGGCCGTGTCCACTGTGTTGCACCAGCTGGTGGGTGGTCTCAAAGCATCCATGGGTTATGTCGGCGCGCCGGATCTGGCCGCGTTTCGACAAAAGGCCGAGTTCGTGCAGATTTCCGGCGCGCCGACATAACCCATGGATGCTTTGAGACCACCCACCAGCTGGTGCAACACAGTGGACACGGCCTCCTTATATGGCACCTGCCCCTCAATGCCTTCGGGCACCAGTTTCAGCTCGTCACGAACCTCCGCCTGAAAATAGCGGTCTGCCGAACCACGGCTCATGGCGCCGACAGAGCCCATACCGCGA
>JBCDIB010000111.1:0-7432 GCA_038749385.1 Pseudomonadota bacterium
CCATTCTCAACCGTCAGATTGCCAGTGCATTCGCCACCAATCCCCTGCTGAACGGGCTTATTCTCGGCGTGCTGCTGGTGGGCATCTTATTGACGTTTGTGCAGGTGATAGCGTTGATACCCGAGGTGCGATGGGCCAACTCCTTCCGCCGTGGCGACGATTTGTCCGAGCGCCGCACACCAAATATGCTGGCGCCAATGGCACAATTGCTGGGCCGCCGCGACAAGTCCCAGCCGCTTTCCACCAACTCGTTGCGCTCCATCCTGGAAAGCCTGGGCACCCGGCTGGATGAAAGCCGTGATATCTCGCGTTATCTGATCGGGCTCTTGGTGTTTTTGGGTCTGCTGGGCACCTTCTGGGGTTTGCTGCAAACCATCGGCTCCATCGGCGACACGATCCGTAGCCTTGATCCGGGAACGGGAGACACAAACGATATTCTGGACACGCTGAAAACTGGTCTGGCCGAGCCACTCGATGGCATGGGCACGGCATTTTCATCGTCGCTGTTCGGCCTGTCCGGCTCGCTTATCCTGGGCTTCCTGGACCTGTGGGCCGGTCGCGCGCAGAACCGTTTCTACACCGAGCTGGAGAATTGGCTGTCATCGGTCACCGATGTCGAATCCGGGGCCGTGCCCGCCGTCGATATGACGTCGCTGAAAACCGGCGAAGACATGCAACGTGCCATCGAGCAATTGGCAGCCAGCATGCAAAACGGTGGCGGCAATGGCATGAACCAGCGCGTCACATCCGCCATGGCCAATTTGGCCGAAGGCATTCAGGGCCTCGTCAAGCAGATGCGCTCGGAGCAGCAATTGCTGCGTGACTGGGTGGAGGGTCAGGCCGAGCAGCAAAAGGACATTCAGTCACTGCTTGAGCAGATGAAAAGCGACCGCAAAGAGCCGGGTGAATAGGCCGTGGCACTTGGGCGCTCCAGACGGAGAAATTCGGCGGTCGATTATTGGCCGGGCTTTGTCGATGCGCTGGCCACACTGCTGCTGGCCATCATGTTTCTGCTGTCGGTGTTTGTGCTCGGCCAATATATTCTGAGCCAGGAGATTTCAGGCAAGGACACGGTGCTGGACCGGCTGAACAACCAGATCAACGAATTGACGCAATTGCTCAGCCTTGAGCGTTCCAACAGTCAGGACCTTGAGGATCAACTGGCCGGTTTGCAGGCCAGCCTGTTTGAGCGTGAAGAGAATGTGTCCCGCCTGCAGGCCCTACTGGATGCCAGCCAGAAGCCCGATGATGGTGCTGACCAGCAGATTGCCGGGTTGCAGGACAGTCTTGAAGAAGAGCAGCGCATTTCCAAACGCGCGGCCAGCCAGGTGGCGCTCCTCAATCAGCAGATCAGCGCCTTGCGCCGCCAGATTGCGACGCTGGAAGATGCCCTTGATATTTCAGAACAGCGTGACCGTGAAAGCGACGCCAAAATCTCCGATTTGGGCAAGCGCCTCAACGTGGCGCTCGCCCAACGGGTGCAGGAGCTGAACCGCTTCCGATCCGACTTTTTTGGTCGGTTGCGGGAAATCCTGTCGGACCGCGCTGATATTCGCGTGGTGGGAGACCGGTTCGTGTTTCAGTCAGAAGTCTTGTTCGGCTCAGGTTCGACCGAGATCAATGCGGCGGGGGAGGCCGAAATGTCCAAGCTGGGGCAAGCGATCTTACAACTGGCAGAAGAAATTCCCGACGAGATCAACTGGGTGCTGCGGGTGGATGGCCACACGGACAATATTCCCGTCAGCGGCCGTGGGCGGTTCCAGAGCAACCGTGAATTGTCGGCTTTTCGCGCAATTTCCGTCGTGGATTTTCTGATCGAACAAGGGGTGCCGGCGGAGCGGCTTGTGGCGGCGGGCTTCGGCGAAACGCAGCCGCTGGACCCTGCCGATACCGCCGAAGCGCGTGACCGGAACCGTAGGATCGAGTTGAAGCTTACAGAGAGGTGAGGGCGGCCCACCCTAGTCTGCCAGCCCTAGCCTGCCAGCGCTTCGGCACCCTTTTCAAACTGCAATTTCGCCAGGCGCGCATAGGTGCCGCCTTTGGCGATGAGCTCTTCATGGGTCCCGCGCTCAACGATGGTGCCGCCTTCCATTACGAGAATGCGGTCAGCACCCAGAACGGTGGCGAGGCGGTGCGCGATCACCAATGTTGTGCGGCCCGTCATCAGCTTGTCCAAGGCGGCCTGCACCGCAGTTTCGCTCTGGGCGTCCAAAGCCGATGTCGCTTCGTCGAGCAGTAGAATCGGCGCGTCTTTGAGGATGGCCCGAGCGATGGCAACGCGCTGTCGCTGGCCACCCGAAAGGGTGACGCCGCGCTCGCCAATCACGGTGTCGAACCCCTGCGGCATGGCGCTGATGAAACCGTGGGCGTTTGCGGCCTTGGCGGCGGCCTCGATTTGCGCATCGGTCGCATCAGGTTTTCCGAAGCGAATATTATCCGCGACCGAAGCGGCGAAGATCGCTTGTTCTTGGGCGACCAATGCGATGGCACTGCGCAGCTCTACAGGATCAAGGTTCTTGATCGCTGTGTCGCCCACGCTCACCACGCCCTTCGTCGGGTCGTAGAAACGTAGCAGCAGGTTGAAGAGCGTTGTCTTGCCCGATCCGGACGGGCCTACGATGGCCACGGTTTCGCCGGGGGCAACGTGAAAATCCAAATCGCGCAAGGCGGTGGGCAGATCAGGATTGTCGGCCTGATCGCCATAGGCAAAATCGACGGATTGGAATTGGATGTTGGTGCCAAGCTGTTTGAGGTCTGGTAGAGCAAGCGGCGCGGCGGGTGCTGCGATGCGGGGCTCGATGGCGAGGATTTCTGTCAGGCGTTCGGCGGCCCCGGCGGCTTGCTGCAACTCGCCCCAAATCTCGGACAGGGTGGCTAGTGAGCCCGCGGCTATAACGGCATAGAGGAGGAATGACGCCAGCGTGCCGGGCTCGATCTCACCCAGCCACACGCGCTGGGCACCCAGCCACAGAACGCCAGTGATGGAGGCGAACACGATGAAAATGGCAAAGCCTGACAAAAGCCCCCGCGCGATAAGCGATTTGCGGGCAGCATCAAACGCGGCAACAACGGCACTCCGGTAGCGGCTCTCCGCCTCGCCCTCATTTGTATAGGCTTGGAATGCCTTCACCGACTGAATTGCCTCTGACGCGTAGGCCGTTGCTTCTGCCAACGTGTCCTGGGCATAGCGGGAGCGTTTGCGGACCATGCGCCCGAACAGGACCAACGGAATAACGAGCAACGGAATCACCCCAAGTGCAACGGCCGATAGAGACGGGCTGGACCAAATCATCATGGCCACGGCGCCAATGCCAAGAATGAGGTTGCGCAGGGCCATGGAGGCCGTGGCACCGAATACGGATTTGATCTGTGTGGTGTCTGCGGACAGGCGCGAGATCAGTTCGCCGGACAGTGCATTGTCGTAAAAACTCATGTCGAGGCGCGTCAGGTGGGCAAATACGTCGGCGCGCACATCTGTGACCACGCGCTCACCCAGCCACATAACGAAATAAAAGCGCAAGCTGGACGCCACGGCCAGGGCCCCGGCCAGCAGATAAAGCCAGGAGAAATTCTCATTGATGGCAGCCATGTCCCGCTCGACGCCCTGGTCGACCAGAAAACCGATGAAGCGCGGCAGCACCAGCGTAAGTGCGCCTGCCACCGTGAGAAAGAACAATGCGGCGGCCAGGCGCAGGCGGTGGCGCAGAAGATAGGGCAGCAGACGGCGGAGGGGACCAAAATCGCTGCTCTTCGCAGTGCGGTCAACTTCGGACTGAAAGCTGGTTCTGGCCGGTTTGGTGCGTGTTGGGATAACCGCGCCACTCTCTGGTCTGGTGGTAGATGTCATGGCGCTCACTTAATGCCCGCAGCGCCTTGTGCCTAGTGCGATGTTTGACGCGTTCAGATGTCCCCGCATGTGTCCAAGCTGGGCGCGCCAATGGCGGGCCGGCCATACCGATGCCGGGCTTGCCACGCCAGTGCTGGGCCGATCATGCCCATGCTTGTCACCATGCCCTGGATTGTGTATGCGATGCCCGACCGCGCGGGTGGCTGCTGCTGCTCGCTCTTTCATTTGAAAAACCAATCCGAACCAAATGGGGTTGGCGTTGGGTGGTGATCATGATCCGCCCGTTCCAGCTTCGCGAGAGACGACGATGAAAAGCGATATTCATCCCGATTACCACACCATCAACGTGGTGATGACCGACGGCACAACCTTCCAGACACGCTCCACCTGGGGCAAGGAAGGCGATACCATGAACCTCGATATCGACCCGACATCCCACCCGGCATGGACCGGCGGCAATGCCCAGCTTCTGGCGCGCGATGGCCGCGTGTCCAAGTTCAAAAAGAAATTCGCTGGCCTCGGCCTCTAAGGCTTTTGATCAGCTGGAGTATAAAAAGGGCACCGCATGGTGCCCTTTTTTGTGTGCGCATACAAACACTGCTTAGCTAGCCTGCGTTCAAAAATAGGCTGTTGGAAGGTCTGACCAACGCTTAAACTCCACAATGCTGAGCTTTGAACGGAGGGCAGCTTTCCAACAATTTCACCTCACGAGGCCTGATTAAATACCTAGACCTTGTGCTTGGACATTTTTCGCCAAAGAACGCAGGTCATTATCCATGGTGGGATGGGAGCAAGCAGGTTGGCGCGCACCTTAGTACCCAAACAGGACAGCAATTTTTCATCCAGATTGTTCGCTTCACAAGTTTGGATCATCAGTGTGGAAATTGATATTCCGACCAAAACAAGGCCAATTATAAGCTATATGTGCAACCAAAACGCGCTGTTGCTGAATGTCTTGTTTAGTTCAATTTCACTTTTTCTGAATAAAGTACAGGAAAATGAAAAGGAAAAACCGACCCAAGCCAACAGCGATCCAAAATAGATAAGCCCTATCATTATTATGTGAGCCAGGCCCTATGGGAGACTAACGCCCACCGAACGCCGCTTGCAGGATGTCCATCTGTACGGACACGGGATTGTCCGCAGGCACATCCGCATCGCCTTCTCCGTAGATCTGGGCGTCGATTGTTTGGATGCGGCCGGCCAGGCTCATGGACCGCTCGACGAGTGCGCGGAATTCTTGTGGCAATAACGGCCAGTTTTCCTGCGCCATGTCGGGGCCGGTCTGGTCGAGTTTGATCTTCTGCTTTTCGGTGGCCACCTGCTCGCGGGTCATGTCACCCTCATTGGCGGAGCGCTGCAGCAGCAGCCAACTGGCCAACTGCATGAGCCGCGTGGTCAGGCGCATGCTTTCGGACGCGTAGAGCACGGAAGCGGGTTTTGGCAAAAGTTTGGCTTCGGCCCGGCCATCACCATCGAGATAGTTGGCCGTTTCCTCCACCAGCTGCATGCCTTCGGCGAACAGGGTCTTGAAGGACGCTGTGAACGCCATGTGTTCCGCCAGATGAACTGTGTTGGAAGCAGCTTGGGCCACATTTTTATCGGTGTCGGACATATCTACTCACTACGCTTGAAGGGCCGCTCTTGCGGCGGCTTGCCTTCGGATTGGACAAATGGTCGGTCGCGTCCCGTTCCCTGAATGCACAATGCCCCAGCCGCCCCTTCGGTTGAAGGGGGCGCGGGGAGAAGGTTACGAAATGGTTAAGAGCCGCATCGGGCCAAAAAAAAGAGCCGCAAGCGGCTCTCAGGAGTTTTAACAGGGAGGCGTCAAACAAGCGGCAAAGCGCTCATCCTACGATCGAAGTTTGTTAAGCTTCGAATGATTTAGGTTATGCCATGTAAAGACTAACAGGCTGTTAACGGGTGAATCATCTATGAACGGGTCACACCTTGTAAGGGGGAAGATCTTTGTTTGACATTGCGCGCACAATGAACGCCGTCGAGATATCGCAGCCCGGCGGGCCGGCGGTTCTGCGCCCGGTGGAGCGATCCGTGCCGGTGCCCCGCGACGGCGAAGTGCTGGTGCGGGTGGATGTGGCCGGAGTGAACCGACCTGACTGCCTGCAAAGGGCCGGAGCATACCCGCCGCCCCCCGGGGCCAGCGATCTGCCTGGGCTGGAAGTCAGCGGTACGGTGGTGGCGGGACCGGACAATTTGCTTGACACCCGTGTGATGGCGCTAACCAATGGCGGGGGCTACGCACAATATGTGGCGGTGCCCGCCGGCGTATGCATCCCGGTGCCGGAAGGTTTGGACATGTCGGCCGCAGCCGCGATCCCCGAGACGCTTTTCACCGTATGGCACAATGTGTTTCGGCTGGGTGGCCTGTCCCGGGGGGATGTGCTTCTTGTTCATGGGGGCTCGTCGGGCATCGGCACCATGGCCATTCAGTTGGCCAAACACTTCGGGGCTACTGTTATCGCCACGGCGGGGTCCGACGGAAAATGTGAGGTCTGCCGTCAAGTCGGTGCGCACCATGCCATCAACTATCGTGGGCAGGACTTTGTGGAGGCGGTGAATAGGATCACCGTCGGCCAAGGCGCCCATGTCATTCTCGATATGGTGGGTGGCAGCTATGTGGCGCGTAACCACAAGGCTGCCGCTGTGGGTGGACGCATCGTGCAAATCGCAACGCTTGGCGGCGCGAAGGCCGAAGTGAATGTGGGGCTGTTGATGGTAAAACGGTTGGTACACACGGGCTCGACGCTGCGTCCACGCTCCGATGCCTTCAAGGCGCAACTGGCGGATGAATTGCACGCCAACGTGCTGCCCCTGATCGCCAGTGGCACCGTGCGCCCGCTTGTACATTCAAGTTTCCCGCTGGAACAAGCGGCTCAGGCCCATGCGCTTATGGAAAGCGGTGATATGCACGGCAAGCTGGTTCTGACCGTGCAGCACTGATTTAGGACCGCCGGTGGAAGTGACGATTTATGTTTGAGCGCGCATTTTTCGAGCGGATCGGCGCGCCGGTTTTGTTCGTGTTCATCTGGTCCACCGGTTTTGTGGTGGCCGGGGGTGTGGCAGGTCTGGTGGACCCCAATTTGTTTCTGACACTGCGCTTCGTCACCGTGGCGGTGACTTTGGCCGCTGTGGCCATGGCTCTGCGTCAGCCGCTGCCCGATTTGCGGACAGCGCTCAAGCTGATGCTTATCGGCTTTTTCATGTTCGCGCTTTATCTGGGGCCCGGCTATTGGGTCGTGGCACAGGGCATGTCAGTGGGTGTGATCACGCTGATCGCCACGCTGCAACCACCGATGACGGCCGTCATCTCGTCGCGCCTATATGGTGAGCCCATATCTTTGAGCCTGATCGTTGGTTTGGTGCTCGGGATAGCTGGGGTGGGCCTGGCAGTCTGGCCTACTCTTTCGGTGGGTGAACTTGGGGGCACGTCGCCTTTCCATGTCCTGGTGGCGTTTATGAGCGTTCTGTCCCTCACCATTGGCACGCTGATGCAGAAGGCCAGCACTTCCACGGTTCCGCTGGTCACCGCCAATTGCTGGCAGAAGGTTGGTGGGGCGATTGGCG
>JBCDIB010000112.1:0-7399 GCA_038749385.1 Pseudomonadota bacterium
CTACCAACCCACAATCGCGGCAATGCCCTGCACCAGTTTTTCTATGTGAATGGACGCCCCGTCCGGGACCGGCAATTGCTCGGTGCCCTGCGCGGCGCCTATGCTGACTTGTTGGCCAAGCACCGCCACCCAATTGCTGTCCTGAACATCGAGATCGATCCGCAGCAGGTCGATGTAAACGTGCACCCTGCAAAGTCTGACGTGCGCTTCCGCGACCCGGCCCTGGTGCGGGGGCTGATTGTCGGCAGTCTGCGTCAGGCCTTTGCCAGCGATGGTCTGCACAGTGCGCGGTCTGCAGCAGACGCGATGCTGGGTGCTTTCGTGGCACAGACGACGCCGGCCCAACCGCCGGCCAATAATGCCAACTGGTCCAGCGGATCCTGGGGCAGCTACCCCGCGCCGGGCCCCGCCAACCATGATTGGAAACAATCGCCCTTTGCACCGCTGCCAATAAACACCGAGGAGGCAAACCAAAGTTCAAGCTTTGTCGGCTTGGCTGAACCCTCCGCCCGCCATGAAGAGGATCCGCATCCCGTGGCGGATACGCCCGCCGCGACTGCCAACCCACTGGGGGCCGCGCGGGCACAATTGCACGAGAATTACATCGTCTCGCAAACCGAGACCGGTCTTATCATCACGGACCAGCATGCCGCCCACGAACGCATTGTTTATGAGCGCCTGAAAGCAGCCTTTGCGGAACGTGGTGCCAGCAGCCAATTGCTTCTCATACCCGATGTGGTGGACATCGACCCATCCGGGTGCGACCGGCTGACGGACGCGGCGGAGGATATGGTTGCGCTTGGTCTGGAGATGGAGAGGTTTGGTCCCAGCGCCATGTTGGTGCGCGCCACGCCGTCGCTGCTGGGCGAAGTGAACACGACATCGCTTCTCACAGACCTGGCAGACGAATTGGCCCAGTGGGACAAGGCAGACACGCTGGCTGCCCGGCTCGACCATGTGGCGGCTACGATGGCTTGCCACGGCTCGGTGCGCTCTGGCCGCCGCATGAAGGTGGAGGAGATGAACGCCCTTTTGCGCGATATGGAGAGCACACCAAACGCCGCACAATGCAACCATGGCCGTCCGACCTATATTGAGCTAAGCCTCAAAGATATTGAGCGCCTGTTCGGGCGGTAGGAGACGAGACACATGCTAACACGGCACGAGAATACCGGCGGAGCTGCCCATCTGCGATATGACGATGGCGAGTATCATGTGCTTGTGCCCGGCTCCCACGTGGTATGCGCGATCACCGGGAACCAAATCCCGCTGGACCAATTGCGTTATTGGAGCGTTTCGCGCCAGGAAGCCTATGTGGATGTGCATGCGTCGGTTGAGGCGGAACGCCGGGTGGGCAACGTCCGCTAGTCTCAGCGGTCAGCCTTGCGCTTGGCGAAAGCGCGTACGGCAGTCTCTATCAGCCCTTCAAATGCGCTCATATTGTCAGGTGCCAGCATAACGGGAACGGCTGTGGAGTGCTTGGCCAGCGCCGCCACATCTGCATCGTGACTGGCCGCAATCCGCACCAAATCCTTTTCGGTCGTCACCAGTGACAGCTTCTGTCGGGAAGCGTCATCCAATAGATCCCGCGCTTCTTCCGCGCTGACGAAATGATGATCGTCAAACATTTGCGTCTGCTCCAGTTTCGCACCGAGCGAACGCACGGTCTCAAAGAACTTCTCGGGATCACCGATGCCAGCCCATGCCAAGACCGGCACATTATGAAGCTTGAGGGCAGATGACGGGACAAGCCTGGCCACTTGAGTTGGGCAAGCGCGCCTTGCCGCAATACGCAGCACATTTGCCCCTGCATCGCCTTCACCTATCACCAGCACCACATCAGCGTGGCGCATCTGAAATGCCAACGGCGCGCGCAGCGGCCCTGCTGGGTGCACAAAACCATTTCCTGTTCCACGCCGGCCATCAACAACCACCAGCCGCAAATTCTTTTGCAATGCCGGGTTTTGAAAGCCGTCATCCATGATGATCAGGCCCGGTGCGCTGCTTTCATCGGCATCGAACATTGCGTCGATAGCTTGCGCCCCAGCGGCGCGATCTCTGGCCAGCATGGTGGGCGCATGGCGCGCAAGAAGAAGCGCCTCATCACCGACATCATGGGCATTGTGTTTTTCAAGATCCACCAGTACCGGTCCGGTGAGAGCTCCACCATGACCGCGGGTGAGGATCACAGGCGTTCTTCCCGCCCCGCGGCAAACCTCCACCAGTGCAATACAGGTGGGCGTTTTACCTGCGCCGCCCGCCACCAGATTGCCAACACATATAACCGGACGCCTGGCTGCATAGGACGGAGCCTTGCCCATGCGGCGTGCCGAAAACACGCCATAAATCTTGGCAAAGGGGGCCATGAGCCATGCCTGCGGACCGGCAGGCGCGTACCAAAATGGAGGGGTTTCAGCCATGAGTGTTAGCTACGCCAAGGACAGCTTTTGGCCAAGTGCCGCTATTCTGCCGCCTGGTTGACGGGCAACAGATTTTCCATGCGCGCCTTGTAAGCCAGCGGTCGCAAATAGCGGTCCAGGGCTATGTAGGTCGTGTTGACCGCGCCTTGGCGAGACCATAGCGCGGACAGCGCGCCATCCGTCATGCGCTTTTGTGCGGTTGGATCGTTCAAAATGATAGAAAGAAAACCTGCCAACTCTTCGCTGGAGCCAACTATCCGCACAGCTTTGTCCCGGTGCAGCTGGCTCAAAAAGCTGACATGACGTTCGACTTTTTCTCCCGACGCAATGGCCAGGCGGTGCAGGATTGCTGGCACCGGGCTTAGGCCACCGGCCTGCTCCTTACCAAACGCACCACCAAGATAGATTGCCTGACTGCGCACGGCTGCCCGCTCGCCATCGGCACCAAAGGCCACCAGCAATATGTCCGCGCCCTCAGCCCAGGCCTCATCGGTGTGGGCGGTCGGAGCGCCAAAATTCAACCCGGCCACTTCTACCGCCGACCGCAGACTTGCAACGGACATGGATGGCGGCGGCGACAGCAAACACACAGCTGGGCTGCCCGCCATCTGTAAGGCCCGTTGTGCCTCAAGACAAAGCGCCAACTCGTCGGCATTGGCAGGCACTGCAAGCCATGTCGGGCGCGCGGCATCCAAACCGGCCTTATCCCAGAAGCTCTGCTCCACACGTGAACTGCTGGTATTGATCGGTGCGTCGAAAGCTAAATCACCACACACTTCGACATCGCAAGCGCCAAGATCACGAAACGCATCTGCACTGGTGGCATCCGTGGCCGCCACAAACTCGACATGTCGAAATGTGCGCCGCGCCAGCATGGGGCGAACCGACCAGAAATCATGACATCGCTGGCTCAAGACACCGCCCACGACCACGCAGGAGATACGGCGTTGCTTGAGGCACGAAGTGATGAGCGGCCAGACCTGATCAGCCACCGTGATCGCCAGATCCGGCTTCCAATGGTCGAGGAAGCGATTGGCGCAGCGCTCCACATCCACCGGCGCATATTGCGCCACAACCGAGGGGTTCTGCTCAGCTTCCGTCTCCCACAATTCCAACCCGTACCGGCTTGTAGAGGTGGCGATGATCATCAAATCCTGAGCGGTGCAAAGCCGGACCAGCGGAAGCAGAGAGCGCACCTCATCGGCATTGCCGGCGTGGAACCAAACCCAATTTCCGGCCTCCCGGGGCTTGGAGGGGTATCCAAAATGCTCCTGCACCCGGTCGGATTGCTCCAGGCCGTCGCGAACCCTTTGAGCGTAGCGCGCGCGCAGGAGCGGCAGGGATGCCTGGCCTGCCAAACGGTAGGCCTCCAGTGTTGCGCGGCTGCGGATGTTGTTCATCGTGATGGATGTCCGGTCAGGTCTTGAAGTTGAGAGAGGTCTTAGTGGTTATCCGGCTCAAGCAGACGGTGCAGATGCACCACGAAATAGCGCATATGGGCATTGTCCACGGTCTGCTGCGCCTTCTGTTTCCAAGCAGCACGGGCGCTTTCAAAATTCGGAAAAACGCCAACGATGTCGAGTTTGTCCAGATCACGGAACCGGACTCCGGAGATGTCTTCCAGTTCGCCACCGAGCACCAGATGCAGCAATTGTTCGTCTTTTTTGGCTGTGTCACTCATTTGGCATTCCCCTCGTTTGAGTATTAGCGGCTCTTGCCGGATTGGCCGGCCATATGTTTGGCGATTTGCAGCAAGTCGGAAGCTGCGTCTTCAGGCGCGCAATACAGCACCCCTCTTTTGAAATTCTCACTGTTATACGTGATGGGGGCGTGGGTGCCATCGAGTGCGATATCGAGCAATTCGCAGCCAGTTTCGGCCAAAATAAGATCAGCGGCAGCAATATCCCAATCATGGCTGTCGCGCCGGGCGAACGCCGCACGAATTTGCCCTCGGGCCACCATAACGAGGCGATAAGCGAGTGACGGGATGTGGTGCGGCCATTGGCCTGAAACGCTTGTTTCGAGCGCCTTGATCGCGTCGCGCATGCGGGCAGGCCCAGCGACCGGCAACGCCGTATCATCGCTGCGCACGGCCAAAGGCTGGCCGTTCAGAAAGGCTCCAAAACCTGCGGCGGCGAGATAGGTCTCGCCCAGTACCGGGCAAACGAAAGCGGCGGCCACAGGTCGACCATCTTCCACCAGACCTATCGAGACGCCCCACACATCACCCCCGCTCACATAAGCTCGGGTGCCATCAATCGGATCGACAACAAAAGCCCGCTTTGCCGACAATCGAGCGTCATCAGCGGTGGTTTCTTCAGACAACCAGGCATGGTCGGGCCGGGCGGCCAGCAATGTCTCGCGCAGGTATTTGTCCACCGCCAGATCACCTTCAGACACTGGGGAATCGTCGCCCTTAACCCACACCTGCGGGTTTTTGCCGAAAAACGACATGGCGATGCGACCCGCCTCTGCGCCAATTTCGGCAAGCAGAGCAAGATCGTCCGGCATATTTTCGGGAAGCTGCGCGGCGGTTATGTCCATACAGCACTGACTAACCGATTTGGCAGAGCCTGTCAGCGATACCGCCTGCGTCTAACGGTGACATTTGCGCAAAAATGCGCCGTCTATTGTGCGTTAATTGCCCGCCTCAATTGCCGGCAACAGTAAGCTGACCAAGCGATAGGGTCGGCGCGTTTGCGCCATAGCGAAATTCCAGATCGTTGGCCGGCTCAATTGCCAGGAACATGTCTTTAAGATTGCCCGCAACCGTGATCTCACTCACAGGCCCGCCCATCTCGCCTTTTTCGATCAAGAAGCCGCTCACACCACGCGAATAATCACCTGTCACGGAATTCACCCCCGAACCGATGAAGTCGGTCACATAGATGCCGCGCTCCACGTCGGCCAGCATCTGCGCCGGTGTGCGGGCACCGTTGGCCATATAGATATTGGTGGTGGATGGCGATGAGCGCCCGGAGCGGCCATTGGTTCTTAAGCCAAGCTCTTTTGCGGTGCCCGTGTCGAGCACCCATTGCGTCAACACGCCATCCTCCACAAACGTCAGCTTACCGTTCGCCACACCCTCACCATCGCACGGGCGCGACGCGTGGCCGCGCACCATGTGCGGATCATCGTGTATGGTCACCCCCGCTGCCATGACCATTTCACCAAGGCTGTCCTTCAGGAAGGACGTTTTGCGCGCTATTGCAGCACCGTTAATCGCCCCGGCCAAATGCCCGATCATCGAGTTGGCGCAACGCGGATCCAAAATGATTGTGTAAGTTCCCGTCTCCACTTTGCGCGGGTTGAGGCGCGCCAGCGTGCGCTCAGCAGCCTTGCGACCGATATCTTCCGGGTTGGCGAGATCGGCAAAATGGCGCTTGGACGAATAGTCATAATCGCGCTGCATGGCCGTGCCCTCACCAGCCACTGCAGACACGGATACGCCGAAGGAAGACGAAACGTTTGAGCCGATAAAGCCATCAGACGTGGCGAGCACCATGCCGCCAGTGCCTTGGCTTGCGCCGGCAGAGTTGGTGTTAGTGATGCCTTCCATCGCCAAAGCCGTTGCTTCGGATCGCTTGGCCAGATCGGCCAGCTCATCGCTGGTCAGATGGGTCCCGTCAAATAGATCAAGGTCAGGCAAATGGGTGGCCAGTCGCTCGCGGTCACCCAAGACGGTAAATGGATCTTCGGGAGAAACCTTGGCCATGGCCACGGCGCGTTCTGCCAGCATCTGCTCATCGCCCGGCATATTCGACGAAACCGAAGCGTGCCTGTCGCCCACGAAAACCCGCAGCGTAAAACCGTCACTTTCCGACCGCTCGGCCACCTCCACGTCCCCGTGGCGGATGCTCACAGACTGTGACCGCCCGAGGCCGACATATGCATCGGCGGCAGAAGCACCGGCTTTTTGCGCTGCGTGCACAAGGCTCTTGGCACGGGTTTCAAGGTCCGCAAGATCGATGCCAGCCGCTTGTGCCTGCTCGTAGGTCTTGGCGTTGGAGCGCTCATTCATGTCAATTTTCCCTGAGTTTGCCCCCGAACGCTGCCGGGTCATCACGCCGAAATTGGGCCAGAGGGAACCGTGCGCCCTTGTGCGCTCTTTCCATGGCTTCTAGTTGAGCGCAAATAGGTTTTATATGGCGCACGTCCAACCACGCCGACCGATCAAACTGTCTTGAAGCTGCAATTTGGCCAATAAGCGCGCCTTACAAAGAAACTGATGACACAAACCCAAACCGCATCCACCGCCCAAGACGCAGCAGGCTCGAGCGAAGCCTCGACTATGCTTAGAAGGTCCGGGCCTGCGGGCGACCCGCGCATCGGCGTGGCGTTCGGCGGTGGCGGTGCGAAGGGCTTTGCCCACGTACACGCCATCAAGGCGTTTGATAATATCGGCCTGCGCCCCGCGCAGATCACCGGGGCTTCCATCGGTTCGATCATGGGCGCGGGCATGGCCAGCGGTATGACGGGCGCAGATATTGAAGAGCATTCCCTCAAAGCTTTTGGCCAGGGCACCGAGTTAATCTCACGCATCTGGAACATGCGCCCCAAGGCGCTGACAGATGTGTTTGGCCGTGAAAACCGCTTCGGTCAGCTTGCCGGTTCACGGGTGCTCGAGAGTTTTCTGCCAGAAGAGATGCCCAAGAATATCGAGGAATTGGCCATTCCGTTTGCAGCCATCGCCACGGACTTCTTCTCGATGGAGGAGCAAGTTCTTGACCGCGGTAACCTGCTGAATGCGCTGGCCGCGTCGAGTGCAATACCGGGTGTTTTTCAGGCCATGCCCATTAATGGTCGATATTGCATTGATGGCGGCGTGACCAACTGCCTGCCCTTCGACCGGCTGGACGAGGATCTGGACATAACAATAGCTATCGATGTGGCGGGTGAAGTGTCCACCGAGCAGACCGATCGCCCCCCCACTGCGCTAGAAGCGCTGGTCGGCTCAAACCTCATAATGATGCGCAAAA
>JBCDIB010000113.1:0-7333 GCA_038749385.1 Pseudomonadota bacterium
GCGACCAGCGCTTCGCGAAAGGCAATTCGGTCCCATCTTCGAAGATCGTGGGTTCTTTCGTCGCCTTACTCAAACCATCAGATGATTCCAAAACGACTATATGCCTGACCGGCAATCTCCGGAAAGTTTGCCAAAAAAAGTGGAACGGCCAAAGGGGCTCGCAGCGGTGTTTTACCGCCGAGCAGGCCAATTTCAAACGCCTAATGCTGGCCCGGGGCTTGCGTTAATTGCGCGTCTATAAGTGACCCATTCGCTGGCTATTTGAAGTCGGCCGCCACAGAAGAAAGTGGCGGCCAACATTCTTAATTCTTATGCAGCTTCCGCATCTTTCGGAATGCCGGCGGGGGCATTGGCTGCCGCCCTGTCTTTCGCTTCCACGCCATTCACCAGCACGTCGGCAAAGGTGTGGTTGCGGTCGCGGTGGCCGGCTTCGTCTTCGCGGACGGCCAGCACGACATCGCGCAGGCGAGCGTCCGGACCCAGCTCCCAATAGTCGATGGCGATCTGCGGGGCGGGCACGTTTTCGTGGGTGCCGTCATCAATGGCTGCCAGATATTGCGTATAGCTCTCCACCGCCTCTTCTTCCAGATAGGCCACCACGCGGTGGGCGGTCTTGGGCGCGAAGAGGTAGAGCAGGAAGTACAGATTGAAGAAGATGACCTGCGCCGTCATGATGAGGAAACGTTCGAACACTGATGGCTGCGCGATGTTGATGAACGTCATCAAATGCATGCGCTCGTTCTCGGCTTCGTCGAGCAGCTCTGCAATCCAGCCTTCATCGTCTCGGATGTGCCTAATGCTCTTGAGATGCTGCAACAGTCCACCCACCATTCCCGGAACGGCGGCCACGGTTTCCAAAATCACTGCCCGGTGCCCGTACCGTTTGCGGAAAAATGCGTCGGCAAACACGCGCATGAATTTCACAAGGCGGTAGGCGAACTTGTCGCTAAAGCCTTCGGGTGTGTGGTGCTCGACAACGCGGTCCGGGATATTGGCTTTCCGGGAAAACATCTATTTGGGTCCTCTCATGGGTAAGGTCATTTCCCACACCCAACACGTGGGAATTGGCGGGCTGCGTCAGTACCCTCCAAGTTGTGACATGCCGCCGCGTTTGGTCCGATTTTGAGAAGAGGGGCTGGCGTTCACACGGTGGGCCGCCCACATCGCCGCACTTGGTCCCTAAGCACTTGTGCACAGAGAAAAATCCGCCACATTTCACACCACAGACATATGACCATAGGATCAGTGTAGCGGCGGCCAGCTTACAGGCCGTGCGATTCGCCGGATTTAGAACGCGCGATGCAGCCACCACCGGCTCGGCGCGGGGGAGTGACCGTGACGATCAATGTGAAACCAGAGGAACTGACGCCATCGGGTGACGGCCCAGACGTTTTCAGGCCGGAAGCGCACCCCGCGCTGGTGCTCAATGCCGACTATCGCCCGCTAAGCTACTATCCGCTGTCGCTGTGGAACTGGCAGGACGCGGTCAAGGCTGTGTTCCTGGACCGTGTGAACATTGTTGCCGAATATGAAGGTGAGGTGACCTCACCATCCTTCTCCATGCGGCTGCCGTCTGTGGTGTCGCTAAAAAGCTATGTGCAGCCCTCGCGCAAGCCAGCCTTTACCCGCTTCAACGTATTTTTGCGCGACAAGTTTGAATGCCAATATTGTGGCTCGACGGAGGATCTGACCTTCGACCATGTGGTGCCGCGTCGCCTCGGCGGCCAAACCACCTGGGAAAATGTGTGCGCCGCATGTTCGCCGTGCAATCTGAAAAAAGGTGGCAAGACGTGCCGCGATGCCGACATGTTCCCCAAGCAAAAGCCGTTCGTGCCGACGGTCTATGATCTGCACAATAATGGCCGCAAGTTTCCGCCCAACCATCTGCACGAAAGCTGGATGGATTATCTGTATTGGGACGCGCCGCTGGAGGCTTAGTGAAGCTTCCTACGTATCGCTGCCTTGGTTCCCTATAGGCCCAAGTCCCGACCTTGGCTATTCGGCCGGGTCCAGCAGCGGGTTTCCGTGGTTCGGCGCGGACTGCACCATGGGCGATCCGGTCTGTTTCTGAAGATGATTGAAGAACACTTCTGCGGCCATGGTCAGGTATGAGATGAGCAGCACGCCGACATAGGTCGAGTGTTCCCACAGCTCCACCCGATCACCGACCACCACATCAAAAATGGCGAAGCCCAGGAAGCATATGACCGACAGGGCCACCGCAAAATCAGCCCAGCGCACCGCGCCCGGCTGTTGGCGGATCAACTCACGCAGGGCGTAGAAGAACACGCCGGCAATCGCGATTTCCACAATGCCAGCAAACACGAGCGTGGGAACAATCATCATCTCCGGGAAGGCCAGGCGGTCGAAATACATGCCGAACTTCTCCACCCGGTCATTGCCGTACCAGGTCATGACACCAAGGCTCTTGCGGGCGAGAAATTTGTCGAGGCCATTGAGTAACCAGAACGCCATCCAATAAGTGCAGATGGCCAGCGTTATGGGGCGCCGGGAAAAGGCAAGCATGAGATTGTTGAGCATGGCGGACGGCTTTCGAAATTCTTGAATGATTGAGCCAAGCTAGTTGGCCAAGACTTGCCAACGGCTGAATCTCAAGTGCAAGGCTGTCGACATGGTTTCCGGGAGGTTGAGCGCTTTGGTGCATGTTGCAGATAGTTCGAAGCGCCCCGGCCAGCCTGGCCCGACTGGCCAGACCGGCCAGACCGGCCACACCGGACACACGGGCCAAGGCTCAAGAGTTGTGCTGGTGCTTTCGATGGCCAATTTTATCATTGGCATCGGAGCGTTCGTCGTTATCGGTATGCTTGAGCCGTTGGGGGATGCGTTTCGCACGGCTCCGGGCACCACGGGCTGGGTTCTGACCGCCTATGCAATTGCCTATGCCATACTATCGCCGGTCCTCGTGTCGGCGTCAGGCGCTGTTGGCCGCCGTAGAGTCCTGGCTTTCGCGGTTTTTACGTTTGGGCTGGCGTGTCTTTTGTGCGCTTTCGCTAACTCGTTCGTCGTGTTGCTGGTGGGCCGGGTCGTTGCGGCGGCGGCCGCCGGCATGGTTACGCCGGTGGCCGCAGCCGTTGCAGCGGGGTTGAGCGAGCCGCAGGACCGGGCCAATGCCATCGCCAAAGTGTTCATCGGTATGACGCTGGCACAGGTGTTTGGCCTGCCGCTTGGCAGCCTTGTCGCCTATGAGTTTGGCTGGCGGACGGCTTTCGTGATCGTCACGGTGCTGGCTATTCCCGTGTCCTTTGCCATATGGCGTGTGGTGCCAGCCGGGCTGGCTTTTCAGGCTGTCGGGCTGGGTGACCTCCGCCGCACGGTGGTCAGGGGGCGCATCATGTTGGCGGTGGCTTTTACCGCCACCTATCTGTCGGCAATCTATACCGTGTACACCTATTTTGCCCCCATTCTCACGACTGGCGTAGGCTTCACGCCCGCGCAAATATCCATCGCTCTTTTGGCCTTTGGACTGGGTGCAGTTGTGGGCAACATTGCAGGCGGCCGCCTGGCGTCGCGGTTTGGCTCCATACCCACATTAATCGTATTGGCGGCTGCCCAGGTGGGCTGGCTTGCGGGCTTTTCCTACCTGCCCGGTTCCGACCTTTCGGTGATGATATTCGTTTTTGCTTGGTCGACGATGGGCTGGTCTTTTGTCTCCGGCCAGCAGGTGCGCCTTATCGGATTGCTACCGGAAGCACCGAGCGTTGTGCTCGCGCTCAACGCTTCAGCTATTTATGTCGGCACCGCGCTTGGTTCTTTCGCCGGCAGCCTCGTGATCAGCAAATTCGGGCTGGACGCATTGGGTATTGCAGCGTCCATTGGCGCGCTTATTGCACTGGTCAATCTGCTGGCGTCGGGGTTTGTGAGCGGCGATTTACCGGTCATGCGGCGGGCGAAATAGCTCATGGTACTGGACCCTCTTACACTCGCGGCCGTGGCGCTGGTGTTCTTTGTGGCAGGCACCATCAAGGGAACGGTGGGCATTGGCTTGCCGGCAGCGTCGGTGGGCATGATGGCGCTGTTCCTGCCGCCCAAGCTGGCCATCACTTTGGTGGTTGTGCCCATCGTGGTGGTCAATATCTGGCAATTTTGGAATGCGGGTGAGCGCCTGTCCGCCATTCGTCGCTATTGGGTTTTCATTATCACCATGTTGCCGGTTCTGTTTGCGGTGACGTTCTTCACGGCCCAAGCCGACGGGCGGACCATAGCATTGGTGCTCGGCATCGTGGTTGTGGCCTTCGCAATCAGCAATCTGTTTTTTACGCCGCCACCTCTGCCCGCCCGGTGGGATGTGCCGGCACAAATGCTGGGCGGTCTGGGCGCGGGCGTTTTCGGCGGGCTGACGTCCGTCTGGGCCCCGCCAGTGGTGATCTACATGCTGGCCAAGCGTGTGGAAAAAGACGAATTCGTGCGTGGCTGCGGTGTGGTGTTTGCAGCTGGCAGCGTGCCGCTGTTCATAGGCTTTGTCTGGAATGGTCTGCTGACGGCCTCAACCGGTTTTCTTTCAACGGCCATGGTGGTGCCAGCGCTCATCGGCTTTTCGTTGGGCGCCAAGCTGCGCCACCGCATCGGTAGCGAATGGTTTCGCACGCTGGTTTTGGTTCTCTTCCTGCTGGTCGGGCTTAACCTGCTGCGGCGGGCGCTTTTCTGAGACCCGGTCCGAAAGTGCGAACGGTTTGCGCAGTTGCACTGATTGCGCGTGCGGCGGGCGTTGCCTAAAACCGGCTCAATTCCCGGCGTCGCTCCTCGACGCTTCTGACCGACCGAAACGGACTTGCCCCATGGCCTTCAAGAAAATCCTCGTCGCCAACCGCTCCGAGATCGCGATCCGCATCTTCCGCGCCGCCAACGAATTGGGCCTCAAGACCGTGGCCGTGTGGGCCGAGGAAGACAAATTGGCGCTGCACCGGTTCAAGGCGGACGAGGCCTATCAGATTGGCCGTGGCCCGCACCTTGAAAAAGACCTCGGCCCCATCGAAAGCTATCTGTCTATCGAAGAGATAATCCGCGTGGCCAAAGCCTCGGGCGCTGACGCTATTCACCCCGGCTACGGGCTGCTCTCCGAAAGCCCCGAATTTGTCGATGCCTGCGACGAGGCGGGGATCACTTTCATCGGGCCGACCGCTAAAACCATGCGCCGCCTGGGCAACAAAGTGCAGGCCCGCGAACTGGCGCTGGAAGTTGGTGTGCCGGTGGTGCCCGCCACCGATCCGCTGCCTGCAGATCTGGAAGAGGTGAAGAAATTGGCCGAGCAGGTCGGCTACCCGCTGATGCTGAAAGCCAGCTGGGGCGGGGGTGGCCGCGGCATGCGCGTCATTCGCACGCCCGAAGATATCGAGACCGAAGTGGTTGAGGGCCGCCGTGAGGCCGCGGCAGCGTTTGGCAAGGACGAAGTTTACCTTGAAAAACTGGTGGAGCGTGCCCGCCACGTGGAAGCGCAGGTGCTGGGCGACACCCATGGCAATGTGGTGCATCTGTTTGAGCGGGACTGTTCGGTGCAGCGCCGCAACCAGAAGGTCGTTGAACGGGCCCCCGCGCCATACCTAAGCCAAGAGCAGCGCGACGAGCTGTGCGGCTACGCCCTGCAACTGGCACAGGCCACCGATTATGTTGGCGCTGGTACGGTCGAGTTTTTGCAGAACGTCGACACCGGTGATTTTTACTTCATCGAGGTCAACCCGCGCATTCAGGTGGAGCACACCGTCACCGAAGAAGTGACCGGGATAGACATCGTTAAAGCCCAGATTCACATCCTGGAAGGCGAGGCGATTGGTGATCCGAAATCAGGCGTGCCTGCCCAAAAGGATATTCACCTGAACGGCCACGCCCTTCAGTGCCGGGTGACGACGGAAGATCCCGAGCAGAATTTCATCCCCGACTATGGACGCATCACCGCCTATCGCGGCGCGACTGGCTTCGGCATTCGCCTTGATGGCGGCACGGCCTATTCCGGCGCGGTGATCACCCGTTTCTATGATCCGCTTTTGGAAAAAGTGACGGCCTGGGCGCCCACCTATGGTGAGGCCATCAAGCGCATGGACCGCGCATTGCGCGAATATCGCATCCGTGGCGTGGCGACGAACCTGGCGTTCCTGGAAGCGATCATCAATCACGAGAAGTTCGCGGACAACACCTACACTACCAAGTTCATCGACAACACGCCGGAGCTGTTTGAGAGCGTCAAGCGAAATGACCGCGCCACCAAGCTGCTGAACTACATTGCCGACGTGACCGTGAACGGCCACCCGGAAACCAAGAACCGTCCTACGCCTGCGGCGGATGCCCTGCCGCCGGTGGTCCCGCATTTTGGTGGCGAAATACCCGAAGGCACCAAGCAGCGTCTTGACCGTGATGGACCGGAGAAGTTCGCCGAGTGGATGAAGAACGAGACCCGCGCGCTCATCACTGACACCACCATGCGGGATGGCCACCAGAGCTTGCTGGCAACGCGCATGCGCAGCCACGATATTACGCGGGTGGCAGGTTCCTATGCCCGGGCGCTGCCGAGCCTTCTGTCTTTGGAATGCTGGGGCGGGGCCACCTTCGATGTGGCCATGCGCTTCCTGACTGAAGATCCGTGGGAGCGCCTGGCGGATATACGCGAGGGTGCCCCCAATATTCTGCTGCAAATGCTGCTGCGCGGCTCCAACGGCGTCGGCTACACCAACTATCCCGACAATGTGGTGCGCCACTTCGTCGAGCAGGCAGCGGCTGGGGGCATTGACCTTTTCCGGGTGTTCGATTGCCTGAACTGGGTGCCGAACATGCGTGTGTCGATGGATGCGGTGCGCGAAGCCAACAAGCTGTGTGAAGCCACGATTTGTTACACGGGCGATCTGCTCGACCCCAACCGCAGCAAATATGACCTGAAATATTACGTCGATCTGGCCCACGAGCTGGAGAAGGCGGGGGCACATATCATCGCAGTCAAGGATATGGCAGGTCTGTTGAAGCCCGATGCCGCGCGTGTGCTGTTCAAAACGCTCAAGGACGAAACATCGCTGCCGCTGCATTTTCACACTCACGATACGTCTGGCATCTCTGCCGCCACTGTGCTGGCGGCCGTTGAAAGCGGTGCGGACGCCGTCGATGCCGCCATGGATGCCTTGTCAGGCAATACTGCTCAGCCCTGCCTGGGCTCCATCGTCGAAGCGCTGAAGCATTCCGATCGCGACACAGGACTCGACCCCGAAGCTATCCGCCGCATCAGCTTCTATTGGGAAGCTGTGCGCGGGCAATATGCTGCGTTCGAGAACATCTCACAGGCTCCTGCGTCGGAAGTGTATCTGCACGAGATGCCCGGCGGGCAGTTCACCAA
>JBCDIB010000114.1:0-7307 GCA_038749385.1 Pseudomonadota bacterium
CCGGATGGCACCACAACAGGTTGGAGCCCACCAGCACCACCACGTCCGCCAGCTCCAGATCCTCATAGCAGCCCGGTACAGTATCGGTGCCAAAAGCGCGGCGGTGACCCGCAACCGACGACGCCATGCACAGACGCGAATTTGTGTCGATATTGCCCGAGCCGATGAAGCCCTTCATCAGCTTGTTGGCGACGTAATAGTCTTCGGTGAGAATCTGACCTGATACGTAAAACGCCACCGAGTCCGGGCCGTGCTCTGCGATGGTGGACGAAAACTGGTTGGCCACAAGGTCGAGGGCTCCATCCCAGCCGGTCTGCCTTCCCTGCACTTCAGGGTACAGCAATCGACCATCTAGGCCGAGGGTTTCGCCCAACGCTGACCCCTTTGAACACAGCCGCCCGAAATTGGCCGGATGCTCCGTGTCACCTTCGACCGCCGCGCCACCCTGACCGTCGGGCCTGGCGACCACCCCGCACCCAACACCGCAATAGGGGCAGGTGGTGCGCACAGCGTCCTGCGCTGCCCCCTCAATCATGTCAAAGTCCGAGCAGCACGGTGTCGCCGTCGAGGCGTATGGGGAAGGCGCGGGTTTCGCCTTCATCTGCGCCTTGAGCCTGGCCAGTTTCCAGCGAAATGACCCAATTGTGCAAGGGGCACGTCACGCAACCATCATGCACTATGCCTTGGCTGAGCGGCCCGTTTTTGTGAGGACATTTGTCTTCCAAAGCGAACACGCGATCATCAGCGGTGCGGAAAATGGCGATAGTCGTATCGCCATTCTTCACGCAGCGCGCGCCCCGCGCGGGTATGTCGGTCAAAGATCCAACGGCAACCCAATTTTTGCTCATGGCATTCATTCCGCAGCCTCCAGATCGAGTGTCGCAATGGGGTTGAACTCGTGCTTGTCCTTTCCGGAAACGCGCTCATCCCAGGGGTCCACCTGTGCGAATTTCTGACTGAACACGAAGCGCTCGTAATACCCCTCACGCATTGGCTGATCGTCCATGATCTGGCGGCGGATCTCATCGAGGCCGATGCGCTTGGCCCATTTGTAAATACGCTCGAGATAGTGGCCCTGCTCGCGATACATCTGCGCCAGCGCCACAACGTGCTCCATCACTTCATCTTCGGTTTTCACGTGGCCGAGGACTTCGGTGCCCTTAATGTCGAGGCCCGCAGCTCCGGCGAAGTGAATTTCGTACCCGGAGTCGACGCAGATCACGCCGATATCCTTGCAGGTGGCCTCAGCGCAATTGCGCGGACAGCCCGAGACCGCAAGCTTGAGTTTTGCAGGGGTCCATGAGCCCCACATGAACTTTTCGAGCTTGATACCGAGGCCAGTGGAGTCCTGCGTGCCGAAGCGGCACCAATTGGTGCCAACGCAGGTTTTCACCGTGCGCAGGCCCTTTGCATAGGCCTGGCCAGATACGAAACCGGCTTCACCCAAGTCTGCCCACACGGCTGGCAAGTCTTCTTTTTTGATGCCCAGCATGTCGATGCGCTGGCCGCCGGTCACCTTCACCGCCGGTATCTCGAACTTGTCCACCACATCTGCGATGGCGCGCAGCTCCTTTGACGATGTCATACCGCCCCACATGCGCGGGACCACCGAATAGGTGCCGTCCTTTTGAATGTTGGCGTGCACGCGTTCATTGATGAAACGGGACTGGTAATCGTCCGCATATTCATCGGGCCAATCGGCCACGAGATAATAGTTCAGAGCCGGGCGGCACTTTGCGCAGCCGCAGGAGGTTTTCCACTCAAGTTCCTGCATCACTTCGGGAATGGTCTTGAGGCCCTTCGCCTTGATGAGGCGGCGCACATCGCTGTGGCCCAAATCTGTGCAGCCGCACATGGGCGTCACAGCGGCGGGGTCGTAGGCATCGCCCAACGTGAAGGAGAGCAACTGCTCCACCAGCCCTGTGCATGTGCCGCAGCTTGCAGAGGCTTTGGTGTGGGCCCGAACATCGTCGAGGCCTGTCAGTCCCTTTTCAGTGATGGCGCCGGTGATCGCCCCCTTACAAACGCCGTTGCAGCCGCAGATTTCTGCGTCATCGGGCAATGCTGCAACGGCCGCCATAGGGTCCAGCGGCGCGCCGCCCTGATAGGCTTGGCCGAAGATGAGCGTATCGCGCATCTCGGACACGTCAGTGCCCTTCTTGAGCATATCGAAGAACCAGGGGCCGTCGGCGGTTTCGCCATAGAGCACCGCGCCGATGATATTATTGTCCTTCAGCACAAGGCGCTTGTATATGCCGGCGGTGGCATCGCGCAGAACGATCTCTTCGCGGTCCTCGGCTTCGGCAAAGTCGCCGGCGGAGTACAGGTCGATGCCTGTCACCTTGAGCTTTGTGGCAGTCACTGACCCTTCATAAATGGCGCTTGTGTCACCGGTGAGCTGCTGGGCGATGACCTTCGCCATATCATAGAGTGGTGCGACAAGGCCGTAGCACATGCCGCGATGTTCCACGCATTCCCCAAGGGCGAAAATGTCAGCATCATTGGTGACCATGTGGTCCGACACGACGATGCCGCGATTGACTGCAAGGCCCGCTTCCTTGGCCAGGTCGCCAGACGGGCGGATGCCCACGGCCATCACCACCATGCAGGCGTCGAGACGCGTACCATCGTCCAGTTCCACACCAACCACCTGGCCGTCATGGCCGAGTATCTGCTTGGTGTTGGAACCGGTCATCACCTTGATGCCAAGATCTTCAAGGGCCCGTTCCAGCAAATAGCCTGCCGCTGGGTCCAGCTGACGCTCCATCAGCGTGTCCATCAGGTGCAAGACAGTTACATCCATGCCCTGGGCTTTTAGACCAGCCGCAGCCTCAAGGCCCAACAATCCGCCGCCGATGACCACCGCGGCGCCTTTTGAGCCAGCCACGTCGATCATTTTCTCGACATCGTCTAAATCGCGATAGGTCAGCACGCCTTCGAGATCGTGACCGGGCAGGGGGATGATGAATGGGTTGGAGCCGGTGGCAATGACCAGCTTGTCATAGTGGGCCTTGATGCCGTTTTCCGACGTCACGGTTTTCGCCGTGCGATCAATCTCTGAGATGCGTGCGGATTTGTGCAACGTCACATTGTTGGCCTCGTACCAATCATCATCATGGGTGATGATGTCAGCATAGGCCTTCTCGCCGGAGAGTACGGGCGAGAGCATCAGGCGGTTATAGTTCACCCGTGGCTCGGCGTTGAAAATGGTGACGTCATATGCGTCGGCGTCCAGCTCGAACAGGTGTTCGAGCATGCGGCCCGGCGCCATGCCGTTGCCAATCACTACAAGTTTGGCTCGGTCGCTCATTCGGCGGCCTCCAATTTGTCTTTTGGTGTGGGTGCGAGTGTGGCGTTTGTTGCCGCTGTCTGGCGGGCCACGCGGGCCGCACGCTTCTCTGAAATAACGGCAAGTTGCTCTTCGGTGGGGTCCGCGCCGCCTTCATAGGCTTCAAGGAACTCCAGCAATTCTTCGCGGTAGGCGTAATAGTCCGGGTGGTCGAGCAGCGCCTTGCGCGAGCGTGGCCGCGGCAGGTCCACTTCCATGACATTGCCGATCTTGGCGTTGGGCCCGTTGGACATCATCACCACACGGTCGGCGAGCAGGATCGCTTCATCCACATCGTGGGTCACACAGATGGCCGTCACCTGGGTCCGCTTCCAGACGTCCATCAGCACGTCCTGCAGCTCCCAGCGGGTCAGGCTGTCGAGCATGCCGAAGGGCTCATCAAGCAGCAACAGTTTAGGCGACAATGCAAAGGCCCGGGCGATGCCCACCCTCTGCTGCATACCATTGGACAGGCTGCCGGCGCTCTTGTACATGGCGTCGATAAGCCCCACGCGCTGCAGGTAATATTCCACAACATCGTTGCGCTCGGCTGCGGTGGCATCGGGGTAAACCCGGTCCACGCCCAGGGCCACGTTCTGGTAAGCCGTTAGCCAAGGCATCAGGCTCGGGGCCTGAAACACCACCGCCCGGTCCGGGCCGGCCTCGGTGATGTGTTTGCCATCTAGAATGATGGCGCCTTCAGTGATAGGGTTCAGCCCCGCCACCATGGAAAGAACGGTGGACTTGCCGCAGCCCGAATGTCCGATCAGCGTGGTGAACTCGCCCTTCTTCATTTCGAACTCGAAGCCGTCCACCACTGTCAGCGGACCTTTTGGCGTTGGGTAAACCTTTTTCAGCTGGCTGAACTGAAGGAAACGGTCGGTGGTGGTCGTCTTTGCAGCTTCCGCGTAAGCGGCTGGCAGTTGCTCGTCATTGTTCGCCGTGAAGGGGATCACGTTCGGCAGCACAATTTCGCGCTCCACGTCCGCGCCGCGTTCCGCGCCCACTTCCATCAGATAGCTGGTGATCTCGCCGCGCAGACGAATGAACGTGTCGTCGGAATTCATCTCAGCCCGATCGCGCGGGCGGGGAATGTCGACCTTGAAGTCCCGGCCCAGGGTGGCGTTCGGGCCAGGTGTCAGCGGGATGATGCGGTCGGCCAGAAGGATCGCCTCGTCCACATCATTGGTGATGAGGATGATGGTTTTCTTTTCCTTCTCGCAAATGTCGGCGAACTCATCCTGCAGCTTGGCACGGGTGAGGGCGTCCAGTGCTGACAATGGCTCATCGAGCAGCAGTACTTCGGGCTGCATAGCCAAGGCACGGGCGACAGATACGCGCTGGCGCATGCCGCCGGACAATTCGGCAGGTTTGCGGTCCCGGGCAGGCGTCAGGCCCACCATATCGATGTAACGGTCCACGATCTCCGCGCGCTCGGCACGGGGTTTGGCACTGTGGACGCTGTCCACGACCAACTGCACGTTGCCGGTCACGGTCAGCCACGGCATGAGGGAATAGGACTGGAACACCAGTCCCCGTTCCGCGCCGGGGCCTTCAATCTCCTTACCCTTGAAGATCACACCACCCGTGTCGGGCTCGAGCAAACCGGCCAGCATGGATATAAGTGTGGTTTTGCCGGATCCCGAGAAGCCGACGATTGCGATGAATTCGCCTTCTTCCACTTTCAGGTTCACATCGCCCAAAACTTGTGTCCGGTCTGAGCCTTCACCATAGGCGTGGGAAAGGTTGCTTATTTCCAAGTAGCTCATGTCAGCGCCCTACCGGTTGGCCGAGAAGGTGAAAGCGCGCTGTAGGGCATACATCACACGGTCCAGCAGGAACCCGATGATGCCGATGGTCAGCACGGCCACCATGATTTTGGCGAGGGAATTGGAAGAGCCATTCTGGAACTCGTCCCAAACGAACTTTCCAAGGCCGGGGTTCTGCGCCAGCATTTCGGCGGCGATCAGCACCATCCAGCCAACGCCCAGCGCAAGACGAAGACCTGTGAAGATCAGCGGCAACGCCGAAGGCAGCACAACCTTGGTGATGGTTTTGCGAGTGGGCAATTGCAGCACACGGCCCACATTCATCAAATCCTTGTCCACCGAAGCCACGCCCAGGGCGGTGTTGATAAGGGTTGGCCACATGGAGCAGAGCGTCACTGTGATCGCCGAGATGAGCAGCGATTTTGGCATCCAGTCATAGGGCGATGCATAGGTGGCTGATACGATCATGGTGACGATGGGCAGCCAGGCCAGTGGCGACACAGGTTTAAAGATTTGGATCAACGGGTTGATGGCGCCGTTGAACGTTTTCGACAGGCCGGACGCGATGCCCAGCGGCACGGCCACCACGGTGCCGATGATGAAGCCCAGCGCAACTGTGAAGAGCGATGTTACGATCTGGTCGAAATATGTTGGTTTGCCGGTATAGGTGCGTTCTTTGACGCGGTCCGCCTTGCCGTCCGCGATTAGTTTCGCATTGCGCGCATCTTGACGCTCATAAAATGCGGCTGCCTTTTCGCGCTCGCGGAAATGGTCGTCCCAAAGATTGCCAGCCTGCTCCCACACTTCCACGGGGCCAGGCACTGCGCCCAGGGATGTTTGAACCTTTGGTGCGAGGACGCCCCAGGCCAGCAGGAAGATGAGGATGCCCGTCAGCGGGATAAGCAGCACGCGGCGCAGCTCCTTGAGCTGCTCGCGGGGGCTGTCGCCGGCGGCCATTTTGAGAATTGGTGTGAGCCAAGAGAAACCCAGCGCATCAAGCCAGCCGCTGGCTTTGTTGATGGCGGTGAAAGCTTTTTCGCGGGCCCCGGATGTAACGGGTGCGGTGTCGACAGCATTGGCCATGGGAGGTGGCTCCGAATTTGAATTGGGAGAAGCCGGGACGGGCAGTGGTGAAACCCGCCCCGGCCGATTGTGAATGGTGCGCCGCGGTTTAGCCGCCGACCACGTCGTCACCCTTCAAGCCGATTTCCAGCGACTTGAGGTATGCATTGGGCTGTTTGCCGTCATAGGCGACGCCGTCGATGATATCTTCAGCCGGCGTCGGCTCCCGGTAACCATCGGTGCCGAATGGGAAGTCAGCGGCTTCGACCAAACCTTCGTCCACCAGCATTTGTGCGGCCTCCAGATAGATGTCCGGCAGGTACACCGATTTGGCGACTTCATCGTACCAAGCATCATCCTTGGGTTCGGCAATTTGCCCCCAGCGGCGCATCTGGGTCAGGTACCAGACCGCATCCGAATAATAGGGGTAGGTGGCGAAGTAGCGGTAGAAAACGTTGAAGTCCGGAATGTCCCGCTTGTCGCCCTTTTCGAACTCGAAGGTGCCCGTCATCGAGTTGGCGATCACTTCCGCATCCGCGCCGACATATTCGGAGCGGGCCAGGATTTCCACCGCTTCCATGCGGTTGGCATTGTCGTTCTCATCGAGCCACTTTGCGGCACGGATCAGGGCCTTGGTGAGGGCCAGCGTGGTCTGGGGGTTCTCTTCGGTGAACTCCTTGGTCAGGCCGAACACCTTCTCCGGATTGTTTTTCCAAATCTGGTAGTCAGTGATCACCGGCACTCCGATGCCTTTGAACACTGCGGCCTGATTCCATGGTTCGCCCACGCAATAGCCATCAATGGTGCCTGCTTCTAGTGTAGCAGGCATTTGTGGTGGAGGCGTCACAGACAACAGCGCATCAGCATCAATCTGCCCCGATACGTCGGTGGGGGAGTAGAAGCCGGGGTGAATGCCACCGGCTGCGAGCCAATAGCGCAGCTCGTAATTGTGCGTGGAGACCGGGAACACCATGCCCATGTTGAAGGGGCGGCCTTCATCCTTGAACTGGTCAACCACGGGCTTGAGTGCGGACGCAGAAATCGGGTGAATGGGCTTGCCGTCGGCGTCCGATGGAATGTTCTCTCGCATCAGTTCCCAAACTTCGTTGGAGACTGTGATGCCGTTGCCGTTCAAATCCATGGAAAAG
>JBCDIB010000115.1:0-7300 GCA_038749385.1 Pseudomonadota bacterium
AAGAGCCCCGGGGCCTCTGGCCGGGGCAGACGCCCATTGTGCTCAAGCCTGCCGATACCGCGCAGGTCTCGGCCATCATGTCGCTGGCCCACCGGCATGGCGTGGGCGTTGTGCCCCAAGGGGGCAATACGGGTCTGGTGGGCGGTTCCACACCCTCCGGTGATGGCGACCAGATTGTTCTGTCGCTCAGCCGCATGAACGTCGTGCGAGATGTCGACCCGCTGGGCAACACCATGGTGGCGGAGGCAGGCTGCGTACTTGAGAATGTGCAGAAAGCTGCTGACGAGGCTGACCGCCTCTTTCCCCTTCGCATTGGCAGCCAGGGTTCCTGCCAGATTGGCGGCAATATCGCGTCCAATGCAGGCGGAACCGGGGTTTTGGCTTATGGCAATACGCGGGATTTGGTGTTGGGTCTCGAAGTTGTGCTGCCGGACGGGACCATCTGGCATGGTTTGAACCGCCTCAAGAAAAACAATACCGGATACGACCTCAAGCACCTGTTTATCGCCGGTGAAGGCACGCTGGGTGTGGTGACGGCTGCGGCGCTCAAACTGTTCCCTAAGCCCCGTGGTACCGCCATGGCGCTGGTGGGAGTCGAGAATCCGAAGGCTGCGCTGGCCCTCTTCACCCGCCTGCGGGACATTGCAGGTTACGGACTGACAGCTTTTGAGCTGTCAGGTCATCGGCCCTTCGAGTTTCTCTACCGTCATTTCGGCGACAAGCACCGCGACCCACTGTCGAGCAAACATTCTTGGTACTGCCTGATTGAAGTGTCCTCCCAGCGCGATCAGGCGGATGCTGAAGCTTTGCTGGAGGGTGCGCTGGAGGCCGCGTTTGAAGCTGGCGAGGTGCAAGACGCGGCATTGGCCACCAGCCTTGCGCAACAGGCTGAATTCTGGCTCATGCGCGAGAACTTAAGCTGGGCGCAGAAGCCTGAGGGCGCGTCCATAAAGCACGATATTTCAGTGCCGGTGGCAGTGATCCCGGCCTTTATCGCACAGGCGGAAGCGGCGGTGCTGGCCGTCGAGCCGGAAACCCGTGTGGTGTGTTTTGGCCATATGGGCGACGGCAATCTGCACTATAATCTCAGTCAGCCCGAAGGCTGGGAGCCAGAGCGCTTCCGGGCGCTGGAGCATGATTTCCACGAAGCTGTTTATGCCGTCATCGCGCGCCATGATGGCTCAATCTCAGCTGAGCACGGCATTGGTCGCATGAAGATGGACAAGCTTGCGCAACTTAAGTCGGGGCCGGAATTGGACATGATGGTGGCCATTAAACAGGCCTTCGACCCCAAAGGGATCATGAACCCCGGCAAGCTTATTGTTCCCGATTTGCTCGACAGATCGTGATCGGACGAAGCGATTGGTTCTAATAGCGCTCTTGCGTTCACGGACCGATTGAGGCGAATGGGCCTATGCCACTCGCAATGTTCCCAGTTTTGACGCTTGCCCTGTTGCTCGGCCCGATCATCGCCGGGCTGGCTGCTACCTTTCTTCCGGCCTTTGGCTATTTTCCCGCATTGGGGGGGGAGGAGTTCAACTTTGAACCCTTCTCCATGCTGTGGAACCAGCCGGGCCTTTGGCAGTCAGCTTGGTTGTCGATCAAAGTCGGGCTCGTCTCGACCATTCTGGCCCTAACCATCACGGCGCTGTTTCTGGCTGGATGGCACTCCACGCGCTCGTTCCGGGCGGTGCAGGGTTTCATCTCGCCGCTTTTGTCCGTGCCCCATGCGGCCGCCGCCTTTGGCATCGCCTTTTTGCTCGCGCCATCTGGCTGGCTCATGCGCTTTGCTTCGCCGGAACTGACAGGCTTCACCCGACCGCCAACTTATTTGTTCCCCGGCGATGAAGGCGCGTGGGCGCTAATCCTTGGTATGACCGTCAAGGAATTACCGTTTCTCATTCTCATGTCGCTGGCCGCTTGGCCGCAATTGCGAGCGGATAAAAAGCTGCAGGTAGCTGCGGGCCTTGGCTATGGACGGGTGGCTGGCTTCCTACATTCTGTCTGGCCACAGCTTTACGGCCAGATACGGCTGGCCGTATTCGCCGTATTGGCGTTCGCCGCCTCGGTGGTGGATGTTGCGCTTATTCTCGGCCCTTCAACGCCCGCCACATTGCCAGTGCGATTGCTCGACTGGATGAACGATCCTGACCTTTCGAAACGGTTTCTCGCCAGCGCCGGCGCAGTGCTGCAATTGGGGCTTGTGTTGGCTGCCATGGGGGCTTGGCTCGCTGTGGAAAAGCTGGGCGGTCTTATGTGTTCATCTCTGGCCGCAAGCGGTCGGCGCATGACCCGCGACGGGTTGGTGCGCCGCGGTGCTTTGGTGGTCACGGTGGCGCTGGTGGCCATGGTGGTGTTGGGAACGATTGTGCTGGCGCTCTGGTCTGTGGCGGGGTTCTGGCGTTTCCCCGATGTGCTGCCCCAGGCCTTCACGCTCAAAAGCTGGAGCGGCCAATCTTCACAGGCGTTGCGCGTGTTGGGCAACACGTTCCTCATAGGAGGCTTGGCGGTGGCGGTGGCGGCGGTTCTGACCATTGGATGCCTGGAGCGCGAGCACAGGTCCGGACGCGATGGCGGGCAGCGTGCTCTGTTGCTGCTATATGTGCCTCTGCTGGTGCCCCAAATCGCCTTCGTTTTCGGGCTGCAAATGTTCTCGCTCAGCCTTGGTATAGATACCAGCCTTGCCGCCGTGGTGCTGGTGCATCTGGTGTTTGTGTTGCCCTATCTGTTCCTGTCGCTGGCGGATCCTTGGCGCAATGTGGACCCGCGCTTTGCCCAGGTGGGGGCGGGCATGGGTCACGGGCCCAATGTCTATCTGTGGCGGGTGCGCCTGCCACTTCTGTTACGCGCCATTCTCACGGCCGCAGCTGTGGGCTTTTCCGTGTCCATTGCGCAATATTTGCCAACCCTGCTGATTGGCGGTGGGCGGCTGCCCACGGTCACCACTGAAGCGGTGGCTTTGGCCTCCGGCGGCAATCGGCGCATCATCGGTGTCTATGCATTCTTGCAATTGGTCGCGCCATTGGTCGGGTTTGTCATCGCGGCTGCCGTGCCCGCATTTCTATTCCGCAACCGCCGGGAGATGCGGCCATGACAGACATGACTGACACCACAAATGGTCTGGACATTTCTGATGTTCATATTGTGCTTGACGGCCGCGAGCTCTTGGCCATCGACACTCAAGTCCCACCGGGGTCGGTGTTCACCGTCATGGGTCCGTCCGGTTCGGGCAAATCCTCTTTGCTGAACCTTATTGGCGGCTTCCTTCCACCCGCGTTTTCAGCATCCGGCGATGTGCTGCTGGATGGCAAGTCATTGCTCAAACTCCCGCCGCATAAAAGGCGCGTTGGAACGCTTTTTCAGGACGCGCTTTTGTTTCCACACATGTCGGTGGGCGGTAATTTGGTGTTTGCGATCCCGTCTGCAGTGAAGGGCGCTGCGCGACGGGCCAAGGCTGAGGACGCTTTGGCCAGCATAGACATGGCGGGCTTTTTCGACCGCGATCCTGCCACATTATCTGGCGGACAGCGCGCCCGAGTGGCGCTTGCGCGTTTGTTGTTAGCAGAACCCCGGGCACTTTTACTCGACGAACCCTTCTCCAAGCTGGATGCCGCACTTCGTGGCTCCATGCGGGAATTGGTATTCCGCGCTGCAAGCGAACGTGAATTGCCTGTCATTCTGGTGACCCATGATGCCGCGGACGCCGAAGCTGCCGGCGGGCCGGTGTTTCAGGTCTGAACCTTGGTTGCGCGCTATTCCAGCCAATTGCCGATAGAAGATGCCCTGCCGGATCTGTTGGCCGCGCTTAACGCCGGTCCGAGCGCGGTGTTGGTCGCGCCTCCGGGCGCAGGCAAAACCACCCGCGTGCCACTCGCCCTGCTAAACGCTGATTGGCTCGATGACGGCAAGATTATTGTTTTGGAACCGCGCAGGCTTGCGGCCCGTGCTGCGGCCAAACGCATGGCCCAGACCTTGGGCGAAAAGCTCGGTGATACTGTTGGGCTGCGTGTCCGGTTCGAAAACAAGACCTCCGCCCGCACCCGCATCGAAGTCGTCACCGAGGGCGTGTTCACCGCCATGGTGGTGAACGACCCTGAGCTCACCGGTGTTGCGGCCGTGCTGTTCGATGAATTTCATGAGCGAAGTCTGGATGCCGACTTTGGGTTGGCGTTGAGCCTTGAGAGCCAAGCGGCCCTGAGACCGGATCTGCGTCTTCTCGTCATGTCTGCCACGCTTGATGGCGGCCGTGTGGCTGGCCTTTTGGGGTACGGCGCACCCGTGGTGGAAAGCCGTGGTCGGGCCCACCCCGTCGAACTGCGGCACCGGCCCGTGGGCACAAATGAAACCGTGATCGACGCGGCCGTCGCTGCCGTGAAAAGCGCCTTTGCCAGTGAAACAGGATCGCTCCTCGTGTTTTTACCCGGTGCGGCTGAAATTCGCCGGGCTGCCGAACGCTTGTCCACCGCATTCAAAGACACGAACGAGATTATTGTAGCGCCGCTCTACGGTGCGCTGTCGCCTGCCGAACAGGACTTGGCCATCACGCCCGCGCCGCAGGGCAGCCGCAAGATAGTGCTTGCAACGCCCATCGCTGAATCCTCTATAACCATCGAAGGTGTGCGGGTGGTGATTGACAGTGGGCAGGTGCGACAGCCCGTGTTTGAGCCAGCATTGGGAGCAACGCGCTTGGTCACCCGTCGCGCGTCCCAGGCGTCCGTCGATCAACGTATGGGACGCGCCGGGCGCACCGAACCAGGCGTGTGCATTCGTCTTTGGCCCGAGGCGCAAACCGCCAGTCTGCCTGCTTTCGCCCCGCCGGAAGTGGAAACGGCGGATCTTGCACCACTGTTGCTTCGCTCTGCCCTGTTTGGCGAGCGCGATCCAGAGCGGTTGCGCTGGCTGGATCCGTTGCCCAAAGCGCATCTCGCGCAGGCTCGAACGGACTTGCTGGCCCTTGGTGCTCTGACGGAGGACGGTACGATCACGCCTAAGGGGCAGGCGCTTGGTGCCATGCCGCTGCCGGTACGCGAAGCGGCCATGGTGGTGGCAGCCGCCAATTATGGACCTCAATGCACACAGGACGCTGCCCTTTTGGCTGTCTTGTTGGGGGAGCGCGGGTTGGGCGGCAATGGTGTGGACTTAGCCGCTCGGCTCGAAGCCATAAAAACCCGCCCCGGACCACGCGGAAAACAGGCCCAACAATTGGCCCGGCGAATTGCCCAACAGGCGGAGCAATTCGCTTCAGACCCTGCCAAGTCGCATGAACTAAGCGCAGGCGTGTTGCTGTCGCTGGGCTTCCCCGACCGGATAGCCCAGCGCCGGGGCGAGCGGGACGGGCAAGTGCGATACCGCATGGCCAATGGCCGGGCCATATCAGTTGACGGCACCGATGCGCTGGGCCGGGAGCCTTTTTTGGTGGCCACAGACTTTCAGGGCCGGGCGGATGCGGCACGGCTGACTAATGGTGCAGCTATTTCTGAAGCTGACATTCGCCTTCACCATGCCGACCGACTGCGCACCCAGCCCCATATCGAGTTGGCCTCCGCCGATACCAGTGTGCAGGGGGTGGTTCGCCAGGCGTTAGGGGCGGTGGTGCTGGGGGAGCGGTCCATTGAACCGGCTGAATTGCGGGAAGCAGCATCCGCGCTTTTGATGGAGCGTCTGGCGGATTATGGAGCAGACGTTCTGCCATGGGCCAAGCGAAGCGAACGCCTTATGGACCGCCTGACCTTCGCCGCACGGAATGATGGTGTCTACCAGCCCGTCGCTGACATCAAATCGACTGATCTGGCATTTCTCCAGGACGCATTAACCGGGTGCCGGGCTTATGGCGAGGTTTCGCCAGACAAGTTGCACGCTTGTCTGGAAGCGGAAATTGTAGAGCGCCTGGGTTGGCAGCTATGGAGCAGTTTAAACGAGATTGCGCCCGTGCAGTTTCAGCCTGCGGCCGGGCAGGCAGTGCCCATTGACTATTCTGGCCCTCAACCGACAGTCGCCGTGAAACCCCAGCAAATGTTTGGCGTAACCGAGCACCCCACAATTGGACAGCGACGCGTGCCTTTGATGTTCTCGCTCTTGTCCCCCGCCGGGCGGCCGATCCAGACAACTCAGGATCTGCCAGGTCTCTGGGCGGGCAGTTGGCAGGACGTACGGCGCGATTTGCGGGGGCGTTACCCAAAGCACGATTGGCCCGAAAACCCGGCCACCGCCGAGCCAACCGCCCGCGCCAAACCGCGCGCCTGAGAATAGCCCTGGCCGCGCCAATAGCGCGCGGCTGGAAGCTGCACATTGCCCGGCCGTGCGCCGGTGCTACATCAGTGCCATGAGTTTCAACACTGACAATCTGGCCAGCCAGGCCGATTCCCACCTTTTCCCTGCAGATGAAATGCACGGTATCGTGCCGCAAAAACGCGAGCTGGGTGGAGGCGCGCTCAGGCTCGAGACCATCATAAAATTGCGCTGGGGTGCGACTGCTGGTCAAAGCCTGGCTGTCGTGGCTGCCGGTTACGAGTTTGGTCTCACGGCCCCGTTGGTTTTGTGCTTTGTGCTCATTGGCGCTGCGGCCTGGCTCAACATCTTTTTATTGTCCCGCTATGCCCGCACGTCACGCCTGCCGGAAAAGCCGGCCTTTTCGCTGTTCGTTTTCGATACACTACAGCTGGGTGGTTTGCTGTTTCTAACCGGCGGTCTCACCAACCCGTTTGCCATTCTTATCTTGGCGCCGGTGGTCACATCCTCTTCCATTATGTCGTTGCGCCGCACCGCAGAACTTGGTGCCATTGCCGTCGCGCTCATCACGTTTCTTGCTTTCGCCCATCTGCCCTTGCCATGGCGCGAGGACTCGCCCTTTCAGGTGCCCGCCACCTATGTGCTCGGCGTCTGGGCAGCCCTTACCGTGGCTGTGCTCTTCACCACTTTTTATGTGTACCGCGTGGGCCGCGAATCCCGGGCGCTTTACGATGCATTGACCGCCACCGAAATGGTGCTGCAGCGCGAACTGCACATGCAGGCGCTTGATGGCATCGCGGCGGCCGCCGCCCATGAACTGGGCACACCGTTGGCCACCATCTCGCTTACCGCCAAAGAGTTGGACCGTGCTGCCGGTTCCGGCGATCCGGTTAAGGAAGACCTGCAACTCATTGTCAGTCAGGCTGCCCGCTGCCGCGATATCCTCAAGCGGTTGAACAATCTTGGCGGCGATGGTTCGGAGCATTTCCCGATTGTCACCCCCGCCACCATGGTGGAGCAGGTGCTTGAGCCATTACGCGAAGCGGAGCCTGACGTGTTCATCGACTTCAAA